>DATFEK010000085.1:0-2264 GCA_035251305.1 Gaiellaceae bacterium
GACATCGGACTCCTCGTGGTGTGAAGTCGTTTGCCGGTCATCCCTGCTCGACGTCGGTCGCTCGTGGACTCCTTTGCGCAAGACCGGAATCCGCTAGCGCGGATTCCGGTCGCGCGGAAGCAGACTTCTTCATGTGATGCCCGCACAGCTCACGTCGTCGGGGTGTGAAGTCGATTACCAGTCGCCCCGCTCGCCGAACTCCGGCGGACGGGCGGGCGCATTTCGCGACTCCGTGATGTTTCGCTGCTACCCGACGAGCTCCGCGATCGAGCCATCGCGGCGACCGTTCGAGCCCGAGCCGAGCTCGCGCAACCGGCGAATGCGGTCTGCAAGTGGCGGGTGCGTCTTGAACATGCGCGCGATCCCCTCGCTTTCGAACGGGTCGACCGAGTAGAGCGGCTCCGTGGCCGGGGACGCCGCGAACTCCACGAGCTCCGACGCGCGGTCGAGGCGCATCAGTGCGTCCGCGAGGTCGTGCGCACCGCCCGTCGTGCTCGCCGCGAGCGCATCCGCATGGAGTTCTCGTTTCGCCGACAGGAGCAGATGTACGAAGGCCGCGCCGATGGGAGCGAGTATGTACAGGAGCACGCGAGAGAACCACCCGCCGACGCGGCTCGCTTCGACGAGCGTGGCTGCGAAGAGAACGACGAAGGTCTGCAGGAGAACGTCGCGCCGACGAACGTGCGCGAGCTCATGTCCGATCGCCGCCTCCAGCTCCTCGCGCCGAAGCGAGCGCAAGGCTCCGGTCGAGACCGCCAGCGTCGAGCTCGAAGGGCCGCGACCCACGACGAAGAGGCGCGGGAAGCCGTCCGGGATCAGGTACAGGGCGGGTGGTCGAACCTGGAGCTTCGCGGCGACGGTGTCGGCGGTCGGACGAAGGGTGGGGTGTTCGGCGAGGGCGAAGGGACGTGCGTCGAGCATGCCGAGCAGCACGCGGTCTCCGTAGCGGTACACGCCGGTCGCTGCCAGAAGGGAGCAGAACGCGAAGAGGAGCGCGGTCGTCACCCCTCCGATCAACCAGCCGACACCTGCGAGTGCTCCTGCGAGCACCGCCACCAGGAATGCGGCCTTCACGAGATTGAGCGCGACCGCGCGCGCCAACGTATCTACGTGTCTCCGGTGTCGTCCTCGATGAACCCGCGTGGAGGCCAGTCGGGCTCAGGGGCGTCGCAGCGGCTCGAGCAGTGGAGCGACGCGACGTTCTGCAAGGGGATGAGGATGTGTCCGTTGAGCTCGACGTGGGGGATGTCCTCGAACGAGCAGTAGGCGGTGAGAACACCCTCCTGGTACTCGCCTCCGAACAGGGCGACCTCGACCTGCTCGCCCTTGTACTTGTTCGTGTAGTCCTCCACGAAGAGCGTCAGTCTACTGTCTCGAGTGCGCCGTCTCGGATCGCGAAGCGGAACACGGCGCAGTTCGCGAGCGGCCCGATGAGTGGGCGTACCTCGTCGTACGAGAGCCGCAGCGAGGCGGCGATCGCGGCGCGGAGCGGGCCCGCGTGCGTGACGGCCAGGACGTGCCCGCCGTCGTGCTTCGCGCCCAGGTCCACGAGTGCCGGCACGACGCGCCTCGAGAGCTCGTCGTGCGTCTCGCCGTCCTCCCAGCCCGACCGCCAGTCCTCATCGGCTCGATCCGAATACCTTGCTCGCACCTCGTCTATCGTGAGACCCTCCCAGGCGCCGACGTCGATCTCGAGGAGGGCGTCGAGCGGCTGTACCTGGAAGTCGAACCTCTCCGCGAGGATCTCGGCGGTCTCCCTCGCGCGGCGAAGTGGGCTCGTGTAGAGCGCGCTGACGGGCTCGCCACGCAGCCGCTCCGCGAGCTCGCGCGCCTGGCCTCGGCCGGCCTCGTTGAGCGGTTGGTCCGCACGGCCCTGGAAGCGGTTCGCTCGGTTCCAGTCGGTCTCGCCGTGCCGCACGAGCAGGAGGGTCGTCACGGCCCCACGGTACCCACGCCGGCGCTGGGATACTGCACTCGTGCCTGTGATCGAGGTCACCGCGCTTCCGCAGGCGGATGCCGTCGACACCTCGGCGGCAGCTGCGGCGGTCGCCCGCGCTGTTGCTGCGGAGCTGGGTGAGGATCCGCGTGGAACCTGGATCGTCTGGCGGACGATCGAGGCGGGCGCTTACGCGGAGGGCGCGGACGCTCCGGCCGTCCAACCTGCCGCCACCCATCCACCCTTGGTCGAGGTGATCGCGTACGAGGGACGACCAGCAGACGTGATCGAGCGAATCCTCGTCGCGGTTGCAGACACGCTGATCGGC
>DATFEK010000088.1:0-6199 GCA_035251305.1 Gaiellaceae bacterium
GCCGACTCGCCGTGCGAACGGAGGTCGATAGGTCCCGCCCGGGTCGACGAATCGCGATCCGATCACGAGATCGGCCTCACCGGCCTCGACCGGCCCGAGGAGCTTCGGGATCTCGGACGCGGCGTGCTGACCGTCTCCGTCGAGCCGGACGGCGATGTCGTACCCCTCGTCCCGTGCGAACCTGAACCCTGTCTGGACGGCTCCGCCGATCCCGATGTTGAAGGGGAGGCGAAGAACGGTTGCGGCGTGCAGTTCCGCTACCTCGGCGGTGTCGTCCGTGGACGCGTCGTCGATCACGACGACGTCGATCGTCAGGTCGTAGTCCCTGATCTCGTCGACGACCTCGCCGATCGCGCCCGACTCGTTCCACGCCGGCACGATCGCGACCAGCCGCCTCGGGGTCACACCGGCACCGCGGTCTCGAGCCCCACGAGCTCGAGCAGGCGACGCGCGCGGTGGGCATACGTGTGCTCGTCGAGAACGCGCTCGCGGGCCCGCCGCCCCATCTCCTCGGCTTGCGCGGGATCGGCGACGAGGTCCCGATATGCAGCCATCGCCTCATCGGCGCTCTCGACCAGCACGAGCTCGCGGCCGGGCTCGAACCATCGCTCGATGCCTTCGTGCGGGTTCGAGACGATTGCTGCTCCCGACGCGGCAAGCTCGAACGGCCGCGCGGTCGACGAGCCGGAGACCGTCGCGTGCGGCCGCCGAGTGATGTTGAGGTTCACTCGGGCAGCCGAGATCGCCCGGGCGAAGAGGTTGAACGGCACGTCGCCGAGAACTCGCGCGACACCGATATCGCCTTGGAAGTCGAGCCCTCCCAGCGCGAAATCGAGCTCTGAAGCAATCCGCGACGGCTCCCCCACCATCGTCTTCATCCAGTCGCGGCGGAACTTGTCGCCATAGCCGTAGAAGAAGACGTCCACGTCCTTCTCGACCGGCTGAGGCGAGAAGAACTCCGGGTCGGCGCCCCAGAAGAGCGCGTCGGCCCGGCGCGCGCCGAGCTCGAGCAACCGGGGAATACCACCCTCGGAGTTCGTGAGCACGAGGTCGTACTCCCACGGATCCGCGCCATGGTACGGGTTGAACCCCGTATCCATCCCTCCGAACTCGGGCAGGCTCATGGGGACGTCTCCGTCGTAGAACACGACCGGGATCCCGAAGCGCGCCCGGAGCGCCTCGGGGATGCCTCGCAGATGCGCCATCGGAACCGTGAAGACGACGATCGCGTCGGGCTTCTCGTTCTCGACGAGTCGTATGAGGTGCCGCTTCCAGCGAGGGGTGATCCAGCGCCGAATGGTCTCGCGAGTGAGCCGATCGAGCCCGGACTCCTCGGGGTGCGACTCGGCCCGGCGGAGGTAGCGGTCGCCTCTCGCGCGGGCGAGCACGTCACGGACCACCTGGTACGACTCACCTTCCCGGTAGGTCGGATTCGGTGCCGCTCGCCACCAGGGCGACTCCACCGCTCGGCCTCGATACGGCGTCACGACGAGATCGACCCCGGCGTCGTACATTCCCTTCCAGAGCTGCCACCAGGCCGGGGTGCAGCCGTAGCGGAAGTCGAGGTCGATCGCCGAGGCGACCGCGAGAATCTTCGGGGCGCCCACCACTAGTAGGCCCCTCTCCGACCGATCACCGCGGGGATCGTGCGTGCGATGATGGTGACGTCGAGCCAGATCGACCAGTTCTCGAGATACGTGAAGTCCAGCCGAACGAGGTCGTCGAAGGTCAGGCCCGACCGGCCGGAGATCTGCCAGAGCCCCGTCATTCCGGGGAGGACGGAGTAGCGCGCGCGATGCCAGTCCTCGAGGAGCTGGTAATCGCGGAGCGGGAGCGGGCGTGGCCCGACGAGACTCATCTCCCCCTTCAGCACATTCACGATCTGTGGGATCTCGTCGAGCGAGAAACGGCGGAGGAGACGACCGACCCGCGTGACCCTCGGGTCCTCCCGGATCTTGAAGAGCGCCCCCTCGGCCTCGTTCACGGGCTCGAGCTCCGGCTGGAGCGATGCCGCGCCGGCCACCATCGTCCGGAACTTGAGCATCCCGAACTCGCGCTCACCCACGCCGATCCTGCGGTCGACGAAGAACATCGGGCCTCGCGAGTCGAGCTTGACGGCCAGGGCGATGAGTGCCCAGAGCGGCAGCCCGACGATCAACACGAGAGAGCTGACGAGCAGGTCGAATCCCCTCTTGACCGCCCAGTCCCATCCGATCAGCACCGGTGGCCGAAGCTCGAAGAGGGGCGCTCCCTGGCCCGGCACGTACTCGCCACGCTGGACGAGCAACTCCGTCGTGTCCGGTGCGAGGCGAACCCTGATCCCTTGGCGGTGTGCGTGCTCGACGACTTCGAGGACCGCGCGCTCGTCGAAGTCGGCCTCGGCGAGGATCACCTCGTCAGGTCGTACCTGCTCGAGCACGAGTGGGAGCTCCGCGCGGGAGCCGAGGAGACGCGTGCCCGGCACCGGCTCGGCTGCGACGGCCCCGACGAACTCGTACGTGAGGCCGCCGCGAGCCGCAGCGAGGGACTGCCGCAAGCGGACGAGGCTCTCACCCTCGCCGACGAGCACGACCCGGCGGCGGATCCCTGCCGCTCGCATGATCTCGAGCGCTGCGGACTCGTACGCCGCGCGGAACAGGCCGATCGTCACCGCCGAGACGACCACGGAGGTCGGGATGAGGCCCGAGGTCGTGAAGTCGTAGCCCGTACCGATCCCGAACGCCAACACGATGAGCGCGACCACGATGAGACACGCAAGGATTCGTCCGGCCCCGGGCCTGCTCTCCCGCTGCCTGTAGAGCCCTGCCTGTGCGAAGACGAGCACCGTGATCGGCGCCGCGAACTTCAGCCACTCCGCGGGGCCCTCCCGCCAGAGCAAGCTCCAGAAGATGTCTCCCTCACCTGCGACGAGCTGACGCATGACGAGCGCGAGGTAGATCCCGAGAGCGAGCCCGGCGACGTCGAGGACCACGAGCGCGGTAACTGACAGCGCTCGCCGGACGAGTGTCAGGATCGGCCCACGCGAGAGCACGTAGAGGCGGGACGCGCGAACGTCCCTGCCCGTCATCGACTGGGGAGGAGCAGGACGCGGCCTCTCAGCCGGGGGCGCGGCTTTGGACACCCCGGAATCTTAGAACTGCACCACGTCGTCCCAGGCGAGCTCGGGGTCGTTCTCGTCGATGAGCGCCGCCAACGAATCGAGGTCGATAGGCCGTGCCCGTCGTGCTAACACCCAGAGTAGGAGCGGGATGGCTGCTCGCCGACGGCGATCGAGCAAGTCAGTGTCGTGGAAATAGACATGAATGAGGGGAGGAAGGGATCGACGGGTTGTGGGGGTCACGCGGCGAGGCATACGACGAGGTCGCTCCCACCGAAGGATTGCGCGAGCCAAGTCCCCGAGCGAGTAGGTCGTCGGAATCGCGGGGAGGAAGCGGCCGGACGGGAGCCGCACACGGCAAGGCCAGACCAACGAGGCCCAGGCCTCGCCATGAGGCAGATACGGCGGACGGAAGACGCGAGGCGTGCAGTCCACGTAGCCCAGCTCAGCGCACGCCTCAGCGACGTCGACGTCCGTGTACCAGCCACCGCCGCAGAACAGCGTCGGCGAGAGCCCGAGCTCGCGTAGTCGAGCCCCCTCGAGGCGAACGCGCTCACCGGTCCCGTCGGTCGTGGGCCGCGCGTGGTCGGGTGCCGTCCAGTGCGTATGGTGCCCGAGCGGTCCCCTAGCGGCTGCCTCGTGAGCGCGCTCGAGCCAGACCGACTCGTCCTCACCGAACGCCACATCGGCAGGGCGCATCAGCGCCGCTATCGCGAATCCACCCGGCTGCCGCGCCTGCATCGCGGCAAACCTGGTCCAGACTGCGTCGTCGAGCGGTCGCTCCACGTGGCAGGAAACGACCGCGTACCGTTCCTCCGACGTGGCGCCCATCGTCCGAGAAGTATCGGTGCGACACTCGACGGCGGCGCTCGTCGTCGTTCTTGCCGCCGCGACTCCGCGGCTCCTCGTGCTCGCTCGCGAGCGCGAGACGATCCTCGAGGAGTTCGTCGACAAGAGCGACCGCTTCGCAGTGACGCTCGTCGAGCACGGGACGTTCGGCTTTCTCCCCGGCGTGCCTTCCGCCTACACGCAGCCGCTGTACGGCTGGTTCCTCGCAGGGCTCTACTTCGCGTTCGACCGGTCGTGGCTCGCGGTCGGGCTCGCCCAGGTTCTCGTCGCAGTCGCGACGGCGCTGGTCGTCCTCGAGATCGGCGTCCGGCTGCGCTCGCCGGGGGTCGGCCTCGTGGCCGCGCTGCTCACGACGCTGCACCCGTACGTCGTCTGGCACGACGTCCACGCGAATCGCGAAGTGCTCGACGGGCTGGTGCTGGCCCTCCTCGTGCTGTGCACGCTGCTCGCGTACGAGAACCGCTCGCTGCCGATGGCCGCCGCAACCGGCTGCGTCGCCGGACTCGCGATTCTCGGCAACGCCAGGCTCGTTCTCCTACCAGTCGCGATCGGTTTCTTCGTCGCAGGGCGGGTCCCTCTAGGTCGAACGCTGGCCGCAGCAGGCCTCGTGGTCCTCGGGGCAGCGCTCGTCGTCGCGCCCTGGGTGGCACGCAACGAGGTCGAGGTCGGCTGCTACGCGATCACGACCGATGCACGCGCGCTGTGGAAAGCGAACAATCCGGAGACGCGGCGCGTGCTCGACCGCGGGGGCTGGATCGACGATGTCCCGGAGCTTCCGGGAGCGCCCCCCTGGCCCGAGCTGGCGGCCGACCTGACGCTCGCGGGCCAGCCGACGTCGGTAAACGAGTGTGCGCAGATGCGTTTGTACCGGGACGAGGTGCTCGAGTTCTGGCGCGAGAACCCGCGCGAGAAGGCTCGACTGGCAGCGCAGGCGACGAGGATGCTCTGGAGCCCGATTCCATCAGAGTCGGACGCGAGTGGCAGCGGTGCTGCCCGGGCCGCGCGGCGGACGGTCGAACCGGCGTTCATGGTCGGTCTCTATGCCCTGGCGATCGCAGGCCTCTTCGTCGCGCCCCGACACTTCGTCGCGCTCGCCCTCCTGCTGCTCGCCTACAACACGCTCGCCGCGATGGTGTTCGCCGGAACTGCCCGCTACCGCGCACCGTGGGACTTCCTGCTCGCTCTCCTCGCCGCGTTCGCGCTCGCCGAGATCTGGCAACGCCTCCAGAGACGGCGCGGCTACACCGCCGCGACCTTGCGCGCGAAATAGAGCTCCTCGATACGCGCTGCGCACTGCTCGGGCGTGAACTTCGCAAGCGCCCGCTCGCGTCCAGCGCGCCCCATGGCCGAGGCACGCGTGAGATCCCCGGCGAGGGCGACGATCGCGTCGGCGAGCGCATCCGCGTCGGCAGGGGGAACGACGAGGCCCGTCTCGCCGTCCGCGACGATCTCGGGCAGGCCGCCCACGGCGCTGACGATCACGGGGCGAGCTCGCTCCATCGCCTCGAGCGCGACCATTCCGAAACCCTCACCGAGCGAGGGCACGACGACGATCGCGGCGTCCTCGATCGCCCTCTGCACGGGAGAGACGAAGCCGAGGAAGCGCACGGCGTCGGCCAGCCCGAGCTCCTGCGCGTACGACATGAGCGCGGGCGCGAGCGGGCCGCGCCCGGCGACGTCGAGCGTCACCCCCGGTACTCGAGCACGTGCTTGGGCCAGCGCGCGGAGAAGGACCAGGTGGCCCTTGATCGGGATCAAGCGGCCGACGCAGAGCAGTCGAGGGTCGCCGCGCACGTACGGCGCCGCGGTCCCGTCGGACGCAATCCCGTAGTGGACGATCTCGAAGTCCTCCTCGACGAATCCCTCCGTCTCGGCGAGGTACTGCGCGAGCCCGTGTGAGATCGCGATGTGAACGTGCGCGAGCGAGCCGACGGACCGATCCGCGAGCCCGAACCAGCGCCCTTCCCGAAACTCGTTGAACCCGTGCTTCGTCGAGAGCCGGAACGGGACGCGGGTCAGGCAGCCCGCAAGCTGGCCGTAGACGTCGGCGTGGACGAGGTGCGTGTGGAGGATCCGGGGCCGCGTGCGCGAGAGGTACGCGACGACTTCCCCGAATGCGAGGGGGTCGACGTCGGCGCGGAGCCGAACGTCGTCGAGCGGGACTCCGCGTGACCGCAGCTCGCCGGCGAACTCCCAGGCGCCCGGCTCGTCCTCGTGCAACATGAGAAAGCGGATGTCCCAGCCGCGCGCGCG
>DATFEK010000110.1:0-8028 GCA_035251305.1 Gaiellaceae bacterium
CGGCCGCCGACACGGATGCTCCCCGCTTCGATGTCGCGCATTCCCGAGATCGCCTCGGCCAGCTCGCGCTGGCCGTTGCCCGCAACGCCGGCGACTCCCACGACCTCCCCTTCACGAACGGTGAACGAGATGCCGTTCAGTGCCGTTTCGCCGCGCTCTCCCGAGACGGTCAGATCGTTCACCTCGAGCGTATGGACGTCCCCCAGCTGCCTCGCGTGCTGGAGCGGTCGTGCAACGTCGATCTCTCGCCCGACCATCAGCGCAGCGAGCGAGCGAGTGGTGGACGGGACGGCGTCGACCGTCGCGATCGTCCGACCACCGCGTAATACGGTTACGCGGTCGGCGACCGCCTTCACTTCGTTGAGCTTGTGCGAGATGAAGATCACCGTCTTTCCCTCGTCGGCCATGGTCCGAAGCGTTCCGAAGAGCGTCTCCGCCTCCTGTGGCGTGAGCACGGCGGTGGGCTCGTCCATGATCAGGATGCGGGCGTCGCGGTAGAGCGCTTTCAGGATCTCGACGCGCTGCTGCTCGCCGATCGAGAGCTGCCAGATCTTCGCCTTGGGATTGACGGCAAGCCCATAGCGCAAGCTGAGCTCTTCGACGCGCCGCTCGGTCGCCGACGAGCGCAGGATCAGACGACGTCCGTCGCCGCGGTGGTCGCCGAGCACGACGTTCTCGGCGACGGAGAAGGGCTCGACCAGCCGAAAGTGCTGATGCACCATGCAGATCCCAGCATCCAGCGCGTCGCGCGGGGAGTGAAATCGAACCGGCTCTCCGTACAGCTCGATCGCACCCTCGTCCGGCCGGTAGAGGCCCGTCAGGATGTTCGAGAGAGTCGTCTTGCCGGCGCCGTTCTCGCCGAGAAGCGCGTGGACCTCTCCGGCGGCCGCCTCGAAGCTGACCGCGTCGTTCGCCACGACCCCGGGAAAGCGCTTCGTGATGCCCGCCATGTGGACGGCCGGAGGCGGAGAGGCGCCGGACGAGCCGGCGCCTCTCTCGTTCACGTCGTTCGCGGGTACGTCTTCACCCACTAGCCCGGAGGCGCGACCGTCGAGACCTTCCCGACCACGCCCTTGGCGAGCCACTGCATCGAATAGAGATCCGGGAGCACCTTGAGCGTCTTCCCCTTCGGCACGACGACCTTGCCCTTCTGGTCGTACAGCGGTCCCGTGAAGACGTTGAACTTGCCGGAGACGATCGCCTTCTTCTTCGCGGCGATCGCGGCCTTCGTCTTCGCCGTGACCTTCGGTCCGTAAGGGGCGAGGCTGGTGAAGCCGTCCTTGATCGTGCCGTAGTAGAAGCCAGGCTTCCACGTTCCGTTCATCGCGGCCCGGACGCGCTTCACGTAGTAGGGCCCCCAGTTGTAGACGGCCGCCGTCAGCCACTGCTTCGGCGCCGTCTTCCGCGCGTCCGAGTCGTAGCCGACCCAGGGGATGCCCTTCGCCTCGGCGACGACGCCGGCTTGCGGGCTATCGACGTTCTGGCCGAGCACGTCCACTCCTGCGGCGATCAGGGCGTTGGCGGCTGCCGCCTCCTTCGGCGGCGAGTACCACGAGTTCGTCCAGAGCAGCTTGACCCTCGCACCTGGGTGCGTGGCCTGGGCGCCGAGGGCGAACGCGTTGATGTGACGCACGACCTCGGGGATCCCGAACGGGACGATGTAGCCGATGAGCCCCTTCTTGCTCGCTGCACCGGCAGCCATGCCCGACAGGTAGATCGTGTCCTCGCCCGCGCCGAAGTACTCGGACTGGTTCTTCTTGATCTGCGTCCCGGTCGCCTGCTCGAACAGCACATCCGGATACTTCTTGTAGAGCTGGCCGTTGACGCCGTTCTCGAACATGCCGAACGAGCAGCCGAAGATCATGTCGTAGCCCTCACGTACGAGCCCCGCTACGACCTGCGGAACCTGGGCATTCGAGAAGATGTTCTCCTTGTAGGTCGTCTCGACCTTGTTCCCGAGGGCCTTCTCGATCGCGAGACGACCCCTGTCGTGAGCCTGCGACCAGCCGCCGTCGTTGTGCGGCCCCGGGTAGATGAAGGCGACCTTGAAGGCCTCCTGCTCGGGCTTCGCGGCCCCGGTTGCCGTGAGGACCAGCCCTGCCACGGCCAACACGAGCGCCAACCCCGTTCCTGCCATCTTCCTTCCCATCTGCTCCTCCTGTCCCGCCTGCCGACTGACCGGGCGACTATACGACAGCGCGGCGCGCATTACGCTCCCCTGGATGGAGAAGCTGCAGCGCCGCCTCGCGGTCGCCCGCGGAGACGAGCCGGCCGACCTCGTCGTACGCGGTGGCCGCGTGCTGTCCGTGTTCACGAGAGAGTGGCTCGACACCGACGTCGCGATCGCCGACGGGATCGTAGCCGGGCTCGGCGAGTACTCGGGCGACGAGATACTCGACGTGACGGGCAAGTACGTCGTCCCGGGCTTCGTCGACTCGCACATGCACCTCGAGACGGTGAAGCTGATGGTCGACGAGTTCGCCCGACTCGTGCTCCCGCTCGGCACGACCGCTGTCGTCGCCGACCCGCACGAGGTGGCGAACGTCCTCGGCGTCGACGGCGTGCACTGGCTGCTCGACGCGTCGGCGGGGCTGCAGCTCGACGTCTTCTTCATGGCTTCGTCGTGCGTGCCGGCGTCGGCGTTCGAGTCGCCTCGGCGGCCGCTCTCTCCTGGAGATCTCGAGTCCCTCATGCGGCGGCGACGGGTGCTCGGGCTCGCCGAGATGATGAACTACCCTGGCGTTGTCGCCGGTTCGCCGGCGGAGCTCGAGAAGCTGACGCTCGACGGCGCCGAGCACGTCGACGGGCACGCCCCGGGCGTCCTCGGGAAGGAGCTGCAGGCCTACGCAGCCGCGGGCATCGGCTCGGACCACGAGGCCTTGACCGTCGAGGAGGGGCGGGAGCGGCTGCGAGCCGGAATGTGGCTCCTGATCCGTGAGGCTTCGATGGCGAGGAACCTTCTCGACCTGCTCCCGCTCGTACGCGAGCTCGGCCCCGGTCGCATCGCGTTCTGCACGGACGACCGCGATCCGGAGGACATCGCCGACGACGGTCACATGAACGGAATGGTGCGAAAGGCCGTAGCCGCAGGCATCGCGCCCGAGGACGCGATCGTCATGGCCTCCCTCAATCCGGCTCTCTGGCACAGCCTGCAACACCACGGTGCGATCGCACCCGGCTACCAGGCGGACTTCCTCGTCCTACCCGACCTCGTTAGCTTCGCGCCCGAGCTCGTGCTCAAGCGGGGACGGCGAATCGAGGAGAGCCCACCGGTCCAGGTCCCGGACTGGGTACGCCAGTCCATGCGTGTCGCACCTGTCTCGCAGTCAGATTTCACCGTCTCGTCGAGAGGCGGGAGCATTCGTGCCATCGGGCTGATCGAGGATCAGGTCGTCACCGAGTCCCTCGTGCGCGAGCCGGTCCTCGAGGGCGGGAAGGCGGTCTCGAGCCGCGAGCGCGACCTCGCGAAGATCGCGGTCGTCGAACGTCACCTCGCAACGGGCCGCGTGGGTCTCGGCTTCGTCTCCGGCTCCGGGCTGCAGCGCGGTGCTCTCGCGTCGAGCGTCAGCCACGACGCACACAACGTCGTCGTCGTCGGCATGTCCGACTCCGACATGGCGTTCGCGGTTGGGCGCCTGGTCGAGATCGGCGGAGGCATCCTGGCGGTCGAGGATGGCCGCGTCCTCGCAGAGTGCCCCCTTCCGATCGCCGGTCTCCTCTCCGACGCTCCTCTCGCCGACGTCATCGCGCAGAGCCGCGCGTGCAACGAGGCTGCGCACGGGCTCGGCTGGACGGGCGCAACGCCGTTCCTCACACTCTCGTTCCTCGGCCTTTCCGTCATCCCGCACCTCAAGATCACGGACCGCGGACTCGTCGACGTCGACCGCTTCGAGCTCGTCCCGCTGCACCTTGGGTCAGACCCCACAGCCTCCGACCCAAGATGAGAACGCTCTATGCGAACGGCTGGATCGTCACCTGCGACGACGCCGGCACCGAGTACGAGTCGGGTTGGCTACTCGAGGAGAACGGCATCGTGAGCGCCGCCGGCGAAGGCGCTGAGCCAGAGGCCGACGCGCGCATCGATCTTCGCGGCGCAGTGGTCACGCCCGGCCTCGTCAACACACATCATCACCTGTACCAGACACTCACCCGGGCTCGGGCCCAGCAGGCCGATCTCTTCTCGTGGCTCCGCGAGCTGTACCCCGCCTGGTCCGGCATCGACGCGAAGTCCGAATACGCGGCAGCTCGTACCGGGATCGCGGAGCTGGCGCTCTCGGGATGCACCACCGTCTTCGACCACCACTACGTCTTTCCGCGCGGCCGCGACGGCTTGGTCGAGGCCGAGGTTCAGGCTGCGCGCGAGCTCGGGGTGCGGATCGTGGCGTCGCGCGGCTCGATGGATCTCGGGGAGTCGGACGGCGGCCTTCCCCCGGACGAGCTCGTCGAGGACCTCGACTCCGTGCTCGCGGACACCGAGCGGCTCGTGGGCGAGCTGCACGAGCCGGGCGCCGGTGCTCGAGTACAGATCGCTGTCGCACCCTGCTCACCGTTCTCCGTGACGAAGCGACTGATGATCGAGTCCGCAACGCTTGCCCGGAGGCTCGGCCTCGTGCTCCACACTCATCTCGCCGAGACGGTCGAGGAGGCGGCGTACTGCATGCAGCTGTACGGCTGCACTCCCGTCGAGTACCTCACCGACCTCGGCTGGCTCGGAGACGACGTCTGGTGCGCGCACTGCGTCCATCTCTCGGCCAACGGCATCGCGGAGTTCGCGAGCTCGAGCACCGGCGTCGCGCACTGCCCGACGTCGAACCTCAGGCTCGGGGCAGGCGTCGCGCCCGTTCGTCAGTGCGTCGATGCGGGAATCCGCGTCGGTCTCGGCGTCGACGGATCGGCCTCGAACGAGCGCAGCGACCTCCTCTTCGAGGTGAAGCAGGCGCTCCTGGCCGCCCGAGGGCACGGCGGGCCGGGAGCGCTGACCGTACGCGAGGCGCTCCGACTCGGGACTCGCGGGGGCGCAGCCGTGCTCCGTCGCGCCGACATCGGATCGCTCGAGCCCGGGAAGTGCGCAGACTTCGCGGTCTGGCGAACGGACGGGCTGGAGCTGGGCGGAGCCGAGGATCTCCCGGCAGGCCTCGTGCTCTCGGCGCCACACCGCGTCGATCGCCTCGTGGTCGGAGGTGAGGACGTCGTGCGCGACGGCGCGCTCGTCCGCGCCGACGAGGCCGAGATCGCGCGCGCCCACCGGGCCGAAGCGCGAAGATTCGCGGCGTGAGCATCTCGGTCTCGACCCACGTCCTCGACACGGCCCTTGGGGAGCCCCTCAGCGGCGTGCAGGTCGAGCTCCTTCACGGGCGCGGGCCAGTTGCGGCGAGTCAGACCGACGACGACGGCCGCATCACGCACCTCGCGGAGGGCCTCGACGCGGGCGCGTACACACTCGTCTTCCATCCTCCGTCACCGTTCTTCACGCGCATCGAGCTCGGGGTCGAGCTCGTCGAGGGCCACTACCACATCCCGCTCCTCGTCTCGCCCTACGGATGCGCGAGCTACCGCGGAAGCTGACCGCAGAGGAGCTCGCGGAGCTGTTCGAGGGCCGCACGCGTCTCGTCGACGTGCTCGCCGAGATCGACGACCCTCTGGGCCGGGCCGAGGACGTCCTCACGACGCTCACCGACGAGGACAAGCTCGAGGCGCTGAACGCGCATCCGGCAATCGGCCGCCGGAAAGGCCTGTCGGCCCGCTCGGCCCTCGAGCAGGGATCCGACACCGATCCTGCCGTCCTGGCCGAGCTCGCGTACCTGAACCAGGTGTACGAGGAGAAGTTCGGCTTCCGTTTCGTCGTCTTCGTGCAGGGTCGCCCGAGGAGCGAGATCCTCGAGGTTCTAAGGGAGCGCATCGGGCGGACGCGAGACGAGGAGCTCGACACCGGCTGCCGCGAGCTGGTCGCGATCGCGAGGGATCGGTGGACCCGTACCTGAGAGACGTCCTCGACGTCTGCCTGCGGATGCTGCACGTGATCGCCGGCGCTGCCTGGATCGGCGCGTCCTTCTACTTCGTCCGCCTCGATCTCGCGCTCCGCCCCCCGAAGAAGGCACGCGATGCGGAGGCAGGTGTCGCGGGCGAGTTCTGGGGCGTCCACGGCGGCGGCCTCTACCACTCGCAGAAGTACCGCCTCGCGCCGCCCGAGATGCCTGCGCCGCTGCACTGGTTCAAGTGGGAGGCCTACACGACGTGGCTCTCCGGATTCGGCCTGATGGTCCTTCTGTACTACGTCGATACAGACCTGCGCCTGATAGATCCGGCGGTCGCAGATCTCGAGACGTGGCAGGCAGTGTCGCTCAGCGTCGGGGGCATCGTGCTCGCGTGGCTCGTCTATGACGCGCTCTGCCGGACGCTCGGTGAGCGACGCGAGGCGGCACTCGCGGTCGTCGGCGTTGCCCTGGTCGCGCTCGCGGCTTGGGGGGCCGGAGAGCTCTTCTCCGCTCGTGCGGCCTACCTCCAGGTCGGCGTGATGCTCGGGACGATCATGGCCGCGAACGTCCTCGTCGTGATCATCCCCGCGCACCGGAAGCTGGTCGCCGCGATGGAGGAGCAGCGCGAGCCCGATCCCGCCTCGCTCCTGCGCGCAAAGAGCCGGTCCGTTCACAACAACTACCTCACACTCCCCGTGCTCTTCACCATGCTCGTCGGGCACTTCGCGTTCACGTTCGGCGCCGAGGACGCGTGGGCTGTCTTCGTCCTGATCGCGATCCTCACCGCGCTCATCCGCGTGTTCTTCAACCAGTGGCACGCGGGTCGCCGTCCATGGTGGATCCCGGCGGTCACGGTTGTAGGCGTCGTCGCGCTCGCGATCTGGCTCGAGCCCGATTCGCCTGCCCCGGCACAGGTGGAGCCGGTGCCGTTCGCGCAAGTGCAGAGCGTCATCGCTGCGCGCTGCGCGCCCTGTCACTCGGGTGCTGCGGCGCCTCTCGGGATCATGTTCGAGACGCAGGCGCAGATCGAGGCGTGGGCGGGCGCGATCGAGCAGCAGGCCGTGCTCACGCATGGGATGCCGCCGGGGAATACGACTGGGATGACCGAAGAGGAGCGCGAGCTCCTGGGCGCCTGGATCGCTCAGCAGAGATAGTCCCGAGAACGCGACGAGCTACCCAACGAACCTGCGCGAACTCGGGCGCCGCTTGGTCTGGGAAGGCGCTCAGGACATCGCGTTCAGCGAGACGTAGCGAGAAGGCGCAGCGCGTCCGCGAGCACCTCGACAGCGAGCTCGATGTCCTCCGGGCTCGAGAGCTCGTCGGGTGAGTGACTGACTCCGTCGTTGAGGCTGCGGACGAACAGCATCGCCGCGTCGACACCTGCGGCTGCCAGCACGCCGGCGTCGTGGCCGGCTCCGGAAGGAAGCTCCACGACGTCGACCCCGCGCGCTTCGATCGCAGCGCGGAGCGCGAGCCGAGCGGGACCGCCGAGAGGCACCGGCTCCGTCCGTTGCATCGGCTCGAACCCCACCTCCTGGATCAGCCCATTCAGCCGTTCGACGTCGGGAGCGCGCACATCGACACTCATGCGAACGCGCGACGGGATCACGTTGATGCCTCCCGGCTCGACGTCGACCTGTCCGACCGTGGCGACGCTACCAGGAATGGAGAGCGCCGCGTCCCGGATGCGGAGCATCTCCGTGGCAGCGGCGACGATCGCGTCCGCTCGGTCCTCCATCGGTGTCGTGCCGGCGTGACCGGATCGCCCCTCGACCACGAGCTCGCCACGGGCGTAGCCAGCGATCCCCGTCACCACTCCGAGCTGGACGCCGCGGTCGGCGAGCACCGGCCCCTGCTCGACATGGAGCTCGAGAAACGCTTGCGGCAGAGCGGCGCCCCGCGCCACCAGCGCACGGCTTCCAATGCACCCCACTTCCTCGCCGCGAAACGCTACGACAGCCCCGATGCCGGTTCGCTCCACTGCCTCGATCGCCGCGACGACGCCCAGCGCGCCGTCGAACCGGCCGCCCTGCGGCACGGTATCGAGATGCGA
>DATFEK010000113.1:0-7597 GCA_035251305.1 Gaiellaceae bacterium
GAGCCGCGCGTAGACCTCGCTGTCGGGACCGTACTGGTCGAACTTCCGCCAGCCCGAGCAGGTCGTCGCGATCGAGCAGGCGAGCCAGACGGAGGGGACGTACAGGCCCACCTCGCCGCCATTGACTCCGTTCGCCCAGCGCCCCTGGTCGGAGAGCGGGTTCTCGAAGCCGTCGTCGAAGTTGTCCAGGATGGGAAGCGGCGCGCTCGGGGGGACGATCGCGGTAGGCGTGGCCTGTGCCTGGCCAGAGAGCGCGCCCTCACCGTTCGCGTTCAGCGCCGACACCTTGTAGTAGTAGGTGGTCCCGTTCGCGAGTCCCGTGTCCGTGTAGCTCGTCTGCACCGGAAGCTGCGCGACCGAGGTCGTCGGGTTGGGACTCGTACCGCGGTACACCTTGTAGCCCGTGATCGGCGAGTTGCCGTCGAAGGAGGGTGCGTTCCAGGAGAGGGAAACGCTCGCGTCCCCCGGTGAGGCGGAGAGGGAGCTGGGGGCGCCGGGCGGGCCGTCGGGAGGAGTCGAACCGTCGATCGCGACTCCGAACCGCTGGAGAACGGCGTCGATCGGGCTGCCGATCGTGAGCCCGTCACCACCCGCGAAGAGAAGTGCAACCGGTTGGTTGCCACCCTGAGTCACGATGAGCGAGCCCGAGTCGCCCGGCGCACTGAAAGGACCGGGTGAGACCGAGATCTGCCCGATGAATCGGGCCTCCTGCAGGCAGAACTCGAACAGAACCAGGTAGCAGACATCAACCGAGACGTTGGTCGCGGCGACGTCTCCGAGCTGGAGCCCCGTCGTGCGGCCGTACTTCTGCACGGCCATCCCGATGGATGCCGGTGCCGTGACCGGGCTGGGCGTTCCATAGCCGTCGGCAGGCGTCGACGTGCCGACGTTGGCCGCCGATGTCAGAGCAATCGCCGCATCCATCGTGTTGTCACCGCCATCGAAGTCGATGGTCTCGTACGCCGCCAGCGTGCCGATGATGTCGTCGGGATCGATGCCGCCGTCGACGTCCCCGGGCGAGATGATCGCGTCTCCGATGCTCGCGCCGTTGATGCCGGCGAAGACGTGGTTGTTGGAGAGCGCATAGACGTTCGAACCGTCGGTGACGCGCACGCCGAGCGTGCCTGTGGCGACCCCGCTCAGGCCCGCTGAGACGCCGATCGGGACAGGCCGTGGGAAGCGGTGGCTGGGGGAATGATCGCGCGGCTCGATGACTCCTGTCGTCACGGAGTCGACGGGCACACCCTCGAGCTCGGCGGGCAGGTCGGCTACGTCCGGTTTTTCCTTGTAGATCCTGATGACCGGCTTGCCGGCATCGTTCAGCGTAACCCCGATACCGGCAACGCCCGGCTTGTCGAGCATGCGGTCCGCGTGCTTCTGCTTGGCGGCGATCGCCTTGTCGAGACCAGGAGGCGACCCGCCAGGTGGGCCCGGGGCCTGGCCTGAAGAAGACGAGGCGAGCGCAGCGACGACGAGCGCGACAAGACCGAGAACGATCGAAGCCCTTCTGACCACCCCTGCCTCTCTTTTCGTTCGAGACGCGTCCCCTCGCACTCGAACCCTAATATCGAGAAGCCCGATTTACCAGGGGATTTCCGCCTCCCCCTTTGTGTGCCCAAAGACCGGAATACGCCCGAAGCGGATTCGGTCGGGCGAGGACCCTGAAGGCGGCCGCTTTCAAGGGCTCAGCGCGCCTCGAGCCTTGTGCGGCCCTCCTAGAGGAGGCCGCCGGGGTAGCGCCAAGGGCCCGGCTCGAATCTGATTCCTCGCTTGCGGCAGAACTCGCGCACGGACTCGAGGACGACATCGCCCGAGCCGTGCACGCGACGTGCGACGAGATCGAGGACCGCAACGCCGTCCGGCGGGTCGTCGCGGGTCTCGAGCGTGAGGACCACGGCCGGAGCGGCCGCGCCGCCGCGGAAGACGGGCGTGAACGACACCTGCGTCCCGGCGACCTCGAAGCCGCGCGGATCACCCTCGGTGATCGCGGACACCTTGTGACCCCGGAGCGCGAGGAGCTCGTGCAGGTCGTCGACCATCCGCCGCGCGAGCTCGAGCCGCCGCGCCTCGGACAGCTTGTGACTGGAGCTCCCGGTGACCTTGGCCGGAACGCCGATCGCGAATGCCCCGGCGGCGATGTCGCCGACGACGTAGGAGCTCGACGCCACGATCGCGTCGGCTCCGATCCGGCAGCCCGCGTAGAGAACGGCGCCGAGACCGACTTGCGAGCGGTCCTCGAGCACGACCGGCGCAAAGCGGTTCTCGAACCCCTCGAGGACCGAGTGCCCGATGTTGTGCGTGACGATCATCGCGCGCATCGTCAGGAAGACCTCGCGGCCGATGAGCACGGGACGGCAGACGTTCACGAACGCCTCGTCCCCGACGAATGCGAGATCGCCGACGGCCAGCGTCGCCCACGGGTCGCGGTGCCCGCCCCCGCCGAACCTGACCGATCTCCCGGCCCAGATGCCCGCGCCGAGAAACGCTCGCCGGCAACGCAGCTCGAGATCGGCGCCGAACTGCGAAAGCTCGCCGATCGCGACGACCTCCTCGCCAACGACGGTCGCGCGCGGGCCGATGCGCACGCCGTCATCGATCACGATACGGGGGGCTGCCACGAACGTGCCCTCCCCGAGCTCGACGCCATCCCCGATGCGGGCACCGTGCGCTTGCAGCGCTCGGAGCTTCTCGTCCGGGGCGAGAGCGCGGAACGAGTCGGGATCGACTCGTAGCGACTCGAGAAACGCCGGCTCGAGCGCGCCGACGCTCGCGTCGAGGTCGAACGAGGCCGGCAAGGACACGCCCTCCGTCGAGACGCCGGCGAGAACGTGTCCCGGCTCGGGCGACTCCGACGCCTTCCGACGCGCGATCAGCTCCTCGACGTCCTTCTCGGTGATGAAGCCGCGCTTGTCGATCTCGCCGAGGTCGACGCCGTGGAGCTCGGCGAGCTCGGTCGCCTTCCGCGTCGCCTGGCGGTCCTCGTGCGCAGGCTTCGCCGCGGGCTTCTCCTTCTCGCTGACGTCGACGGAGGCGAGCTCCTCGGCCGTCTCGGCCACGTACGCGATCGTCTTGCCGAGCTCGACCTCCACGTCCTCGGCATAGAGCTGGACGAGCGTGCCGATGCCAGGCGACTCGATCTCGACGGTCGCTTTCGTCGTCTCGACGACGCATACCGGTTGACCCTGCGTCACGCCCGAGCGATCCTCGACCAGCCACTCCGCTAGCAGGGCGAACTCCGTGTTCGCGTCTTCGCGCGTCAGGACGATCTCGAGCACGGCGTTACTGTCTCACGCCTTCGAGCGCGGCTATCGCCTCCACCACGTCGTGGGCGCCGGGGAGCATCGCGTCCTCGAGTGAACGAGCCGACGGGATGATCCCGTCTCGCGCCGCGACGCGCCTGACCGGCGCACGGAGATCACTCCAGGCGACCTCCTGCACGCGCGCCGCGATCTCGGCCCCGAACCCTCCCGTGAGCGTTCCCTCCTCGGCCGTGACGAGCGCTCCCGTGCGGGCGACCGACTCGAGAACCGCGTCGAGCTCCATGGGGAGAAGCTGCGAGAGGGCTACGACCTCGCAGAAGATCTCGTGCTCGACGATCAGCTCGGTGACGGCGTCGAGGACGACGGGAACCATGCCGCCATAGGTCACGATCGTCGCGGACGCTTCCGTGAAGTCGGTGCCCGAGAACGTGAGGGCCGGGTACGGGCCGTTGCCCTCGCGGACGGCGAGCTGGCCGACGTGGCCATCCTCGGGCCGGCGATTGACGCGTCCGTACATGAGCTTGTTCTCGATGAAGAAGACCGGCTTCTCGTCCTCGACCGCGCTCGTCAACAGGTCGCGCAGGTCGTGACACTCGCTGGCCGCAACGACGCAGATGTTCGGGATGCCGAGGAGGAGCTTCTCGAGCGACTGGCTGTGCGTCGGCCCGTAGCCCCGGCGCCCACCCATCGGCGTGCGCACGACGAGCGGCACGGTCACCTGGTCGTCGTACATCTCCCGGAACTTCGAGATTCCGTTCACGACCTGGTCGAAGCCGAGCGCGATGAAGTCCCCGAACATGATCTCGAGGATCGGCCGCTGGCCGCGGAGAGCCATGCCCGCGGCAACCCCGAAGAGCGACGCCTCGCTGATCGGCGTCGTGAGCACGCGGTCCGGGTACGCGTCGCTCAGGCCCTGCGAGACCTTGAACGCGCCGCCGTAGGGGTCGAGGATGTCCTCGCCGAAGAAGTAGACGTCGTCGCGCGAGGCGAAGAGCTCGTGCAGCGTCTCGTTCAGAACCTGGACGCAGCGTTTCGGTTGCCCGCTCATCGAGCCCTCTCGCGGTGGAGGTCCCTCTTTTCGTGGTGGAGGTCTCTACTTTGTGGCTCAGAGCCACAAGGGTTCGCCCGAGAACACGGTGGCGGAGGCGAGCCCGGAATCACGCGGCCTCCGGAGCCGCCGCCGGAGCCGCATCCGCAGCCTCGACGGTCTCGGCGAGCCGCCGCTCGCAGCGCTCCTCGATCGCACCGCGCTCGCCGTCGCCGAGTCGGGCGCCGGTGATCCTCAAGGGATCGCGCGTGCGGCGCTCCTCGATCTCGGCCGGATCGCGCTGATCGTCGGATTTCGAGTGAGGGCTGAAGCGATACGTGTCGAGGACGAGGAAGAACGGCGCTCCCGTCTCCCGAATGCGCGCGATCGCCTGTCCGGCCGCCTCGTGGATCACCTCGACGTCCGTGGTATCGAGCTCCGCGGTATCGATACCGAAGGCCGCTCCGCGTGCCGCGATGGAGCCCGCGAGCTCGAGCTCGACAGGAGTCGACTGCGCGTAGTGGTTGTTCTCGACGACGAAGAGGACCGGGAGTTGCCAGAGCGACGCCATGTTCAGCGACTCGTAGGTCACGCCCTCGCCGAGGGTGCCGTCGCCGAGGAACACCGTCGATAGGGCGCCTGTCCCCTTCTTCTTCTCAGCGAGCGCGATCCCGGTGGCGACGGGGACGATGCTCCCGAGCACTCCGTTCGAGTAGAAGTTGCCCCTGCACAAGTGTTGGCTGCCGCCCTTGCCGCCGCAGACGCCGGGCGCCTTCCCCATCACCTCGCAGAGCAGGCCGAACGCGTCGTCCGTAAAGGCGAGATAGTGCCCGTGACAGCGGTGGTTGGAGAAGACGACGTCGAGGTCGGGGTCGAGGTGCTCGATGAGGCCGACGGCATTCGCCTCCTGCCCGATGTACGTGTGCGTGGTACCGACGAGCTTTCCGAGCGAGAAGAGGTCGAGGAGCGTCTCCTCGAAGCGACGGATGAAGAACATCCGCTCGTAGAAGGTCGCGAGCTGACTCACGGTTGGTGGTCTTCCCGGAGCGACCACTACAGGTAGCCGAGGTCAGCGAGCCGCTTCGCCACGGTCGCCTCCTCCTCCTCGGTCAACTCGTGCCGCTCGGCGCTCTCGAGCTCGCGGAAGACGATCTCGCGCAGCTCAGGGGGCGCCTCGTGTGGCCGGCTCTGGAGCTCGCGCGGATCGAGGTCGTGGTTGTAGGCCTCCTCCTCCCCGCTCTCGACGTGCAGGATCAACTTCCAGGGAGGCTTCCGGACGGCGAGCTTCGTCAGCGCGCCCATGTCGGTGCCCGCAATCACCGCCACGCGATCTCCTCGTTCGTGCCCATCCGTGAGCGGAAGAAGCGACTCGCCGTCGGCCTCACGCGCGGGGAGCCCGGCGAGCTCGAGCAAGGTCGGCATGAGATCGATCGAGCGAACCTGCGACTCGACGACGCCGGCCTCGATCGTTCCCGGCGCCGAGAGAATGAGGGGCACCTGAACGATCTCGTCGTAGACCGTTGCGCCGTGCATGTGGTAGACGCCCTTCACTTCCTCCTTCGCCTGGAATCGCTCCCCCCACGACTCGCCGTGGTCCGAGAGGAACGCGAGCACGGTCGACTCGCGCAGGCCGAGGGTCTCGAGCTCGTCGAGAAGCGATGCGACGAGGACTTCCGACTGGCGCTCGACCGCCTTTCGGTACGACTCGCGCATCGCCTCGAGGGCGGAAGCGGAGTCGGACTGGATCCCCTCGATGACCTCCTGCTTGGCGGCGAGCCAGTCCTTGCGGTCGGCGTGGAGGATGTCGTACGGCATGTGCGTCGCCCAGTTGTGGACATAGAGGAGGAACTGTTTTGCCCGGTTGGCGCGCAGCCAGGCGAACGCGCCGTCGAGGGACTCGCTCGTGCCGAGGACATTCGCCTCCGCGAGGTCCTTGAAGAGGTAGTTCGTATCGAAGACGAAGCTCGCGACCTCGTAGCCGTGGGCGGCGAACGCGCGAAAGAGCGTCTCGGTCGTGGGGTCGAGCTGGGCGTCCCAGTGCAGGTAGCCGTGGTGGTGGGCGTAAAGACCCGTGACGATCGAGGTCGTCGACGGCGCCGTCCAGGGCGCGGCGCTGATCGCCTGACCGAAGCGCACTCCTCCGGTCGCGAGCTCGTCGACCGTCCGCGTATTGACCGCGCGGCTGCCATAGCAGCCCAGGTGGTCGGTGCGCAGCGCGTCGGCGACGTAGACGAGGACGTTCACAGCGCGGCGGATTGTAGTGACGGCTCTTGCGTCTCTCGATCAGTGCCGAGCGGTCGAGCGCCGCCGCGACGAGAGGTCGAACGTGTCGAGCGGCCCCCACGGCCCCATGCGCGGAGTCACGGCTTCGAGGTCGTCGATGACCGCAGTTCCGGCGAGCCGGTCGAAGAGGCTACGGGACGTCGGAGTGAGCATCATCGCGAGGGCAGACGCAGCGCCCGCGAAGACGAGCACGTGGGCGGCATCGAGAATGCGGGACGAGGTGGTGTCGAGCTCGCGGCTGTCGAAGCCGGTCGCGATCATGTACGTGGCGTAGAACGAGGCCGCGATCGCCGTCGCCAGGACCCCGCGAAGGATCGCGGTGACGTAGGACGGCGCTCTCCCGGTCTTCGTCGAGACCACGCGCAGCTCCAGGGCGTTCATCCCCAGCGTCTGGCTCGTCGGCACCAAGATCCCGAAGTACGCGATCACCGGCGCGACGGTCAGCAGCTGCGTCACCACGAAGAGCACCTGGCCGGGCAGACCGCCGAAGTCACCCTCGCGCCAGGAGACGGCGCCGAGCGCCTGGACGGCCCCGAGCGGGATCGAGACGACCAGAAACGCGACGTAGCACAGCGTCCAGTCGATGGCACCCGCTGCCACGCGGCGCCACGGCGCAGCATAGGAGGCGACGTAGATACCAGCCGGATCTGCGTACTGCGCGTCGCCTCGGAGCAGTCGTCCAAGCATGATCACGTTCGTCCCCAGACCTTAGTCTCGCCGCCGAGAGCGCGGTCTCGGTCACGATGTATTTCCGAGCCGGTTTGCAGGCGATCGCCGCGTCCGTGTAGCGCCTCAGTTCCTCCAGCGAGCGCGTGCGGATGGGCTCGCGCAGCATCTGTGCACGCAGGTAGGTGGTACCGATCGCGTTCGCATCCGCCACGACCGCCGAGCGCCGCGCGTCGTAGCGCCCCACCGCCATGGTGAGGCCGAATGCGAGGATGAGCGCGACGAGCCCGAGCAGTGCCGCCTGGGACGACGCTGGTGGGGTCGTTCCTCGGGCAAAGGCTCCGCGCGCATGCCCAGGACG
>DATFEK010000115.1:0-4258 GCA_035251305.1 Gaiellaceae bacterium
GCCGACCTCGACGAGCTCTTCCACTTGAACGACGGTCAGCACCGCGCGATTCGCGAGGCGATAGCCGCCCGTAGCCCCGAGGGGGCTCGCGTGCTCGCGCGCGAGCACGTTCTCTCGTCCGGGCGTCTGCTCGAGGCGATCCTCGACAAGGTCGCCGCGCAGGCGCGCGAGACGACCATCATCGGCTCGCGCTCGAACTAACGGGCCAGAGTCACCTTCGAGAGCCCGCGCGGCTGGTCGGGGTCGAGACCCTTGGCACGCGCCAGCGCCCAGGCGAACAGCTGGCCGGGCACGACCGAGAGGAGCGGCGCCAAGAGGTGCGTCGGAGGACGCGGCACGGGGAGGACGTAGTCTGCCCCCGGAACGGCCTCGGCGGCGCTCCCGCTCGCGACCACCGTCGCACCGGCGTCACGCGCCCGAGCGACCGCCTCGAGCACGGCAGGAAGGGTCGCGTCGTCGGAGGCAATTGCCCACACGGGGAAGAGCGAGTCGAGAGCTGCGATCGGTCCGTGGGCGAGATCGGTCGCCGTCAGCGGCTCTGCCGCGATGCGACAGGTCTCCAGCAACTTCAATGCAATCTCGCGTGCCGTGGCGAACTCTGCGCCCCGCCCGACGACGAACATCCGACCCGCATACGCGAAGGGCACGGCCACGGCCGTGATCCGCGACTCGACGAGGCGGATGAGCTCGTCGAGCTGACGGGTGACGACGCGGAGCTCATCGGCGAAGCGCGCACCCGTGCCGGCCGTATGCGCTGCAAGGAGACCGAGGGCGGCAAGCTGGTTCGTGTACGTCTTCGTCGCCGCGACGGCCTGCTCCTGCCCCGCACCAAGCGGGAGGACCGCGTCGGCCGCCTCCGCGAGCTCCGACTCCGGATCGTTGGTGAGCGCGACGATGAACGCTCCACGGCGACGAGCGCGACGCGCGTACTCGACGACGTCCGGCGTCCGTCCCGACTGTGAGAGCGCGATCGCCGTGCAGCCGGACATGTCGAGCTCGGCTCCGTAGTAGACGGTGAGCGAGATCGAGTCGCGCAGTGCGGTCCAGTGCGGCAGCAAGCCGAACGCGTAGACGCCGTACGAGGCGGCGTTGTCGGAGGAGCCGTGGCCGACCATGCGGACTGTCGTCGCGCCGCGCTCGTGCATCTCGGCGGCGACGCGCGCGAACTCCGACTCCCCCTCCAACAGTCTGGTCAGAGCCGCAGGTTGCTCTCGAATCTCCGCGAGAAACCGGCTGCCCGCATCCCCCGCCGGTGGTACCGAGACCGCCTCAGCCGACGACACGAGCTCGACCTTCGACGAGGACGCGTTCGATCTCCAGCTCCTCGCTCAGCACGACGACATCCGCCCGCGCTCCCACGGCGAGTCGGCCTGCTGTCGGGAGCCGAAGCACTCGAGCCGGCACCTCCGTCGCCGCTCCGACGGCGCCTTCGAGCGAGGCGCCGAGAGCGTGCAGGTTTCTGACCGCCTCGATCATCGTGAGCGTGCTTCCTGCGAGCGCCCCGGTCGGGCCTCGTGCGACGCCGTCCCGAATCTCGACCCGTATCCCGCCGAGGTGATACACGCCGTCCGTGAGGCCCGCGCCGGACATGGCGTCGGTCACGAGCGCCACCCGCCCCTCGGCCGCACGCCAGACCATTTCAGCGGTTATCGGGGCGATGTGGACACCGTCGAGGATCAGTTGGACGACGACGTCCGTCCGCGTCAGGGCCGCGCCCACGACACCCGGGTCGCGGTGGTGAAACGGATGCATCGCATTGAACAGGTGCGTAACGGTTCGAACGCCGAGATCGAAGGCCGCGTTCGCCTGCTCGGAGGTGGCGTCCGAGTGCCCACAGGAGATGACGATCTCGCGCCGCATGAGGATCTCGATGAGAGCGTCCGCTCCCGGCAGTTCCGGCGCGAGCGTCACGAGTCGGACGGGCCCCGCGTCCAGAAGCCGCTCGAGGTAGCGGGCGTCGGGATTGCGGCGTGCCTCGGCCGGGTGCACTCCGAGACGCAAGGCCGAGAGAAACGGCCCTTCGAGATGGACACCCAGGATGCGAGGCCCGTCCGAGTCGGCAGGCACCCCGCGGAGGGCGGCGAGGAGCTGCTCTTCGGGAGCGGTGATGAAGGTCGGGAGGTACGCCGTAACGCCCGTTTCGAGCAGCGCGTCACCGGCGCGCGCATAGCCGTCGATGTCGGCCTCGATGAAGTCGACACCAGCGAAGCCGTTGACCTGAAGGTCGACGAACCCGGGAACCGCCACGCCACGGCCGTTCGGGGACGCGAGTCCGTAACCGACAACACGGCCGTCGATTACCTCGACGTCACCGGGGACGAGGCGACCGTCGACGAGCGCGGCTTCGACTCCGAGCCTCACTCGTGCTCCTCGACGGCGAGGCTGACGACGCCGCCGGCATGGTCGAGCCTGGCCCGTGCGGCATCTGCATCGAGCCCGGTGAGGAGAGAGACGATCGCGACCTTCGCGTCCCCGTTCGCCGCCGCGAGCGCCTCCTCCACCTGCTCCGGCGGAGCGCCGGTTGCGACGTGGACGATCCGCCTGACGCGCGCGCGGAGCTTCTCGTTCGTCGCGTTGACGTCCACCATGAGATTGCCGTAGGTCTTCCCGAGGCGGATCATCGACACGGTCGAGAGCGTGTTGAGGACGAGCTTCTGCGCCGTCCCCGCCTTCAGGCGCGTCGAGCCGGCGAGAAACTCGGGACCGACGACGACGGCGATCTCGTGGTCCGTGAGTTTCGCCAGATCGGAGCCATGGACCGAGACGATGCAAGCCGTGAGCGCTCCTGCTTCCGACGCAGCAGCGACTGCGCCGAGGACGTACGGCGTCCTTCCGCTGGCGCTCACGCCGACGACGGAGTCTCCCGGCCCGACGTCCAGGCTCGAGACGTCTCGTGCACCGGCCTCGGGATCGTCTTCCGCGGCTTCCTGCTCGAGCGGCGGCGCGCCCTCGCCGCCGGCGACGAGCGCGACGACGACCCCCGGCGCGGTCGAGAAGGTCGACTCGCATTCGGACGCGTCGAGCGCCGCGATGCGTCCCGACGAGCCCGCACCGACGTACACGAGGCGTCCGCCGTCGCGCATTCGCGCCGAGATCGCGTCGACCGTGTCCGCGATCGAGGTCGCTGCGGCTGCGACGGCATCGGGCACGGTGGAGTCGCCGGCGTTCATCAGCTCGACCAGCTCGATCGTCGCGCGCTTCTCGAATTCCGTCGCCGCGTTGCTCCCGGCTTCGGTCGCCAAGCCGTCGAGGTCGCTTCTTGACTGCACCATCGCGCGAGTCTACGCTCCTGCCTCACGGTGGTCAATACCAATTCTTGTGTGAATGTGGTATCGGTATAGCCTCGTCACATGGCAGCGATCGAGCTCGAGCACGTTACGAAGGTCTTCGCGGGGGACGTCGTCGCGGTGGACGACGTCTCACTGCGAATCGAGGATGGCGAGTTCATGGTGCTGGTGGGCCCGTCGGGGTGTGGCAAGTCGACGTTGCTTCGCGCGCTTGCCGGTCTCGAAGAGATAACGGCCGGGACGATCTCGATCGGTGAGCGCGACGTCACCGACCTGGCACCGCGGCACCGTGACATCGCGATGGTCTTCCAGAGCTATGCGCTGTATCCGCATATGAATGTCCGCCAGAACCTCGGCTACGGGCTCAGGGTGCGCCGGACGCCGAAGGCCGAGATCAAGCGCCGAGTCGACCAGGTGGCGTCGATGCTCGGCCTCGATGACTTGCTCGAGCGCAGGCCGGCGCAGCTCTCGGGTGGACAGCGTCAACGTGTGGCCATGGGTCGGGCGATCGCACGTGAGCCGCAGGCATTCCTCATGGACGAGCCACTCTCGAATCTCGACGCGAAGCTCCGCATCGGGATGCGGGCATCGCTGGCCCAGCTCCACCAGGGGCTCGGCGTGACCACGGTGTACGTGACGCACGACCAGATCGAGGCGATGACACTCGGGCAGCGGGTCGCCGTGATGCGGGACGGCCGCATCCTCCAGGTCGACGTGCCGCAGCGACTCTACGAGCAGCCCCGAGATCGCTTCGTCGCGGGCTTCATCGGCTCGCCCGCGATGAATCTCGTCGAGGCGACAATCGAAGGTGACGATGTCGTATTCGGCCAATTCCGTGTTCCGCTCGATGCGGCGCGCCGACCTGCGTCGCGGTCTGGGCACGTCACGCTCGGCATCCGGCCCGAAAGCTTCGAGGACGCGGCGTTCGCGTCGTCCGAGCTACCCGTCGTCGAAGTGAGCGTCGTCGTGCT
>DATFEK010000120.1:0-5330 GCA_035251305.1 Gaiellaceae bacterium
CATGGAGGCGATCTCGCAGAACCTGCAGCGCGCCGTCGAGCGGTCGGACGACGCGCGAGGGCGCGGTCTCGGCGACTTCGGGCTGACGCTCGACTTCGCGGATCTGCTCCAACGACTCGTGGAAGAAGCCGCGACCCGGACAGGGGCGCAGGCGGCGACGGTGCGGGTGCGCGGAGCGGGCGAGACGTCCGCTGTCGCGTCCTTCGGAACGGGCGACGGCGCTGCGCTGCTCGAAGCGAGCCTCGGCCCACCGGATGCACGGCCCTTCCGCGCATTGACGCTGAACTGGACCTACCCGCAAGCCCTCGAAGGAGAGGACGTGTCGTATCGATCGGGGCTGGTGGTTCCGATCGTCGAGGAGGGTGTCGAGACGGGCGCGCTCGCCACCTATGCACACGGAGCCGCGGCATTCAGGCCCGAGCACGCACGCGCCCTGCAGGCACTCGCAGACGATGCCGCTCCCGGCATAACGAACGCGCGTCGCTTCGCCGAGGCGGAGCTCCGCGCGGTCACCGACGGGCTCACGGGTGTCCGCAACCGCCGCGGCTACGACGAGGAGCTCGAGCGTGAGCTCGCACGAGCTCGGCGCACCGCACGTCCTCTCTCGCTCCTTCTGCTCGACCTCGACAACTTCGCGGAGATCAACGCGCGCTTCGACTACCCCGGCGGCGATCTCGTGCTTCAGGAGTTCGCCGACCTTCTGGAGCGGGCTGCACGCGCGACAGACACGGTTTGCCGCCGAGGCGGCGAGGAGTTCGGGATCCTCCTTCCCGAGACGACAGGTGACGAAGCTCGCCAGTTCTACGTCCGTCTCCGTGACGAGGTCGCCGCGACCGGTTTCTCGAACGTCGGTCGCCTGACGTTCTCGGCCGGACTCGTCGAGTGGCGGCCGAACGAGTCGCGCGAGTCCCTCGATGCGCGCGTGTCCGCAGCGGTCAACAGGGCGAAGCGTGCAGGCAAGGATCGCCTGGACGCCGACTGGCCCTAGGCACTCATGCCTTCTGGCACGAGTGCCTAGAAGGGCAACCTAGGAGGGACGCCGCGAGGAGGCCCAGCGGGCGGCCTCGGCCTCGTGCAACGCGAGGAACGGCGCGTACGTAGAAAGAGTGACTACACCGAGCTCCGGCAGACGGTCTCTCTCGCAGACCAGCTTTCCCTCGGCGGCCTTCTGCTTCCGCATGGTCCACACCGCGTAGGCATCGGCCCGGCGCTCGCTCTCCAGGGCGTCCACGATCGCAGACCGGGCGACCGCAGATCCGTACGCGCCGAGCGCGCTGGTGTCGTCCAACGCCTTCACGCTGAACACGCCTTCCGCCGTCCGGATCGAAGCCCGTTGGCCGGTCGTGATGCGGAACACAGACTCGGGAGCCGAGGTGGCGAGCGCGATACCCGTCCCTCCGGGGAGCCAGCTCGGTGCCGGTGAGACGACGAGTCGGCGTGCAACCACGGGCGCATACGTCACGCGGAACCGCGCGATGTCGGCAGCCGACGGACGCGACACGGCTAGACGCGCGCGTATCTCACGAGCCCTGAGCTCGTCGCCGATGATCCCGCGGGCGACGGAGAGGCTCGCTCCACTCTCGGCAAGCGCCGCTCGATAAGCGGCCGCGCTTCCGCCGAACCGCGCACTCACGATACGCCCCTCGACGCCGAGCGCTTCTGTGGGAGAGACGCGCGCACGTTCACGCTCGATTGCGCGTACGACGAGCGCAGTCAACGCCAGCTCGCGGTCATGCGTCAGCGTCGCGAGTGAGGCGACGCTCGAAGCGGTGAGCGCACTCGAGCCGTACACGCACCGAGCTCCAGCGGGCAGATCGAGCTGACCCGTCTTCACGTCAGCGTCGAACTCGTCTCCGAGAACGCCCGGGGCATCGCACAGGCCTTCGTCCCTCACCCAGAGCCATACGCAGGCGGCATAGGTCTTGTCGGGATCGTTGGATCGCTCGTTGCGCTGAGCCCAGCCCCACGACCAGACGTGGCCGAGCCGGAGCTCGCGCGCAACCTGACGCACGGCCAGTGCGTGCCACTTCGCCACGCTGAACCAGCGCGAGCGCGGCGCGAGTCCTTCTCGACCGCCGGTACCCGCACCCGTCTGGAAGCCGATCATGATCCCGATTCGCGAGGACGGGATGCCGAGCGCAAGGAGCTTCGCGGCAGACTGTCGATGGCGCACCCTGAGGCGCCGAGAACCGTGAATCGGGCCGTCGCGCCAGATCAAGTTCGCATTCGCGTAGTTCTCGAGAACGAGATCGGAGACCGCGGCGACCGACTTCCACCAGGCCGCCGCATCACCACCGGTGAAGGGCTCGCTCGAGACGAGGAGGGCGGGACGGCCGCCCCGGGCCGCAAGTCTCGAGACGAACTGGAGCACGTTCGCCCGATACCTCTCCGCGGTCGGGGTCACCGGCGTCGGCAGCGAAGCGCCCCAGAGCTCGTTGAGCGCGATCAACGGCTGCTCACAGCCGCTCACCGACACCGCGTAGTCGAAGAGCGAGTCGGCGCGCTTCTCGATGACAGAGGCGTCGGCGGGCTCCGACGGCGTCCCGACCCGCTTGCGCAGATACATGTCCCAGTGGACGGTTCCCGCTCCCGCCCCTCGCGCTTCGGCGGCCAGCCCGGGGCCGCCGGTCGCAACGACCACGCCCGGGCGCGCAAAGCGCTCGCGCCAGAAGGACACCGACGAGTCCGCGAAGTCGACCCAGACGGGCTGCGCCTCCGGGAGGCCGCAGGAGAGAGCAGCCGTGCCGCTCGCGGGCCAGGCGAGGAGCGCGAGGAACGCGCCGATTGCCGCGACGAAAGCCCTGCACATGGGCATCAGAGGTAGCAGAAAGTGGTTAGGAACGTGTCTGGGGTCAGACCCGTGGGGTCTGACCCCCAACGGAGTCGACCGGGGTCAGACCCGTGGGGTCTGACCCCGGTCGCGTCTTTACTGCTCCTCCTCGACAGGCGGCTCGAGCTCGGCCGCCTCACCGTCCGCGTCGAGCGCAGGCTCGTCGAACGAGAGGCCGAGCGACTCGAGGTCGAAGCCGTCGCCCTCGCCGATCTCTTCGAGCGCGGCGAGAAGCTCGGCCTCCGCCTCCGGATGAGCGAAGGTCACGGGAAGCGGCTCGGTCGGCTCGATGGTGATCTGCCGGTACTGCTTGAGCCCCGTGGCAGCAGGGATCAGCTTGCCGATGATGACGTTCTCCTTGAGCCCGTTCAGGTGGTCGACCTTGCCCTCGATGGCGGCGTCGGTCAGCACCTTCGTCGTCTCCTGGAAGGACGCCGCCGAGAGGAACGACTCCGTCGCGAGCGACGCCTTCGTGATGCCGAGGATGATCGGCTCGAACGTCGCCTGCTCCTTCTTCTCCTTCTTCACGCGGGCGTTCTCACGCTCCAGGACGACACGGTCGACGAGCTGACCGGGCAGAAGAGCCGTCTCACCGGCACTCTCCACGCGGACCTTCTTCAGCATCTGCCGAACGATGAGCTCGATGTGCTTGTCGTGGATCTCGACACCCTGCGACTTGTAGACCTTCTGCACCTCGCCGACGAGGTACAGCTCGGTCGGCGTCGCACCCTTGAGGAGCAGAAGATCCGCCGGGTTGAGCGATCCTTCGTTGAGAGCGTCCCCGGCTTCGACCGTCTGCCCCTGGGCGACGCTGAACCGAGTCCGGCGCGGGAAGCTGTACTCCCGAGGATCCGGGAGCTCGCCGCTCGCATCGAGGGCGCTCGGCGTGACTGTCACCTTGATCGTGCGGTCGGCCTCCTCGATGTCGACCTTGCCGGCGACCTCGGCGAGGGTCGCCGCGCCCTTCGGATTGCGGGCCTCGAAGATCTCGACGACGCGCGGGAGGCCGTGGGTGATGTCGGCCCCGGCGACGCCGCCCGTGTGGAACGTCCGCATGGTCAGCTGCGTCCCCGGCTCGCCGATCGACTGCGCCGCGATGATCCCGACCGCATCGCCGATCTCGGCCATGCCGCCGGTTGCCATGAACGTTCCGTAGCAGGCCCGGCAGAGCCCGTACTCGCTCCGGCACTTGAGCACCGAGCGAACGGGCACGGTCGCCGTCTCGGCGTACTCGCCGAACTCCTCGACGAGCCGCCGAAGGGCGCTCATGGTGATCTCCGCCCCCTTCTCGACGATCACGGTCTTGCCCGGCTTGCCGTCCTTGATCGGCTTCGCGATGTCGGATGCGGCGACGCGCCCGGCGACGCTCTTGTTCGGGGAGTCGTCGAGGATGAGAGCGAGCTCGATGCGATCCTCGGTGCCGCAGTCCTCCTCTCGGACGATGACGTCCTGGGAGACGTCCACGAGACGCCGCGTGAGATACCCCGAGTCGGCGGTCCGGAGCGCTGTGTCCGCGAGGCCCTTCCGGGCGCCGTGCGTGGAGATGAAGTACTCGAGAACGGTGAGCCCCTCCATGAAGTTGGCCTTGATCGGCCGCGCGATGATCTCGCCCTTCGGATCGGCCATCAGGCCGCGCATTCCGGCCAGCTGGCGGATCTGGTTGAAGGATCCACGCGCGCCCGAGTTGGCCATCATGTAGATCGGGTTCGTCTCCGAGAGGTTCGCCATCATCCGGTCCGCGACCTCGTCGGTCGCCTGTGTCCAGATGGCGACGATGCGCTCGTCGCGCTCGTCCTCGGTCATCAGGCCGCGGTCGTACTCACGCCCGACCTTCGCGACCTCCTCCTCGTAGCGCATGAGGATCTCCTCCTTGTCGTCCGGAATGACGATGTCGTTCTTCGAGATCGTGATTCCCGCGCGCGTGGCGAAGCGGAACGTGAGCGACTTGATGACGTCGAGCGCCGAGGCGATCGTGTTCGGCCCGTAGTGCTCGACGAGGTCGCCGATGAAGGCGTCGAGCTCGCGCTTCGTGAGGGTCTTGTTGAGGAAGGGGTGATCCTCGAAGTCGCCGCCGGTCGCCTCGTCGAGCGCTCGCTCGACCTCGGCGTTGAAGATGACGCGTCCCGCCGTCGTCACGAGCCGCTCGCCGCTCCACTCGTACTCGATCGGATCTTGATATGCGAGAGACTCCGCCTCCAGGGCGAACTCCACGTCCTCCTCCTTGCGGAATCTCTGGAGCCCGTTCTTCCCGAGCGCCTTGGCCATGTCGGCCGCAGACGTGGAGACGAGATCGTGCTCGCAGTACGTGAGGAAGTACGCGCCGAGCACCATGTCCTGGTTGGGCGTCGCGAGCGGGCGGCCACTGGCCGGCGAGAGGATGTTGTTGGACGAGAGCATGAGCACGCGGGCCTCGGCCTGCGCCTCCGCGCTGAGGGGGAGGTGGACCGCCATCTGGTCGCCGTCGAAGTCGGCGTTGAACGCCTGGCAGACCATCGGGTGG
>DATFEK010000132.1:0-3514 GCA_035251305.1 Gaiellaceae bacterium
GCCGGGTACGGCACGAGCCCGTACATGCTCTATTCGGGCTGGGACCAAGGCGGCGAGTTCTACTACCTGATGGAGATCTCGTACGGAGGCATCCCCGGGCGGCCCATCGGCGACGGGATGGACGGGCACTCGTGGTGGCCGCTGTTCCAGAACATCCCCACGGAGTACCTCGAGGCGTACTACCCGGTGCGCGTCGACGGCTATACGACGATCGAGGACTCGGGCGGCGCCGGCTTCCACCGCGGCGGAAACGGGATCGAGAAGCGCTACGTCTACCTCGAGCCGGGTGAGGTCTCGATCCACGACGACCGCTGGCTCACGTATCCGTGGGGGATCCTCGGCGGCAAGCCCGGGTCGCGCTCGGAAAAGATCCTCGTGCGCACGGACGGAGCGCGTGAGCGGCTGCCTTCGAAGTGCGACGAGATGCAGGTGCAGCCGGGAGACATGCTCGTCTACCGCACGGCCGGTGGCGGCGGCTGGAAGGACCCCCTCGACCGACCGATCGAGAAGGTCGAGGCCGACGTCGCCAAGGGTCTCGTCTCGCAGGACAAGGCCTTCGAGGACTACGGCGTCGTCATCGGCGATCCGCACGCCACCGAGCGGCAGCGTGAGCACCTCCGCGCCGAGCGCGGCGAGGTCAAGGACTTCGATCTCGGCCCTGCGCTCGAAGACATCCTCCACCTAGCGAAGGAAGAGACGGGTCTCGAGCCCCCAACGACCCCCGAGCCGCTTCCGTGGGCACCGATGGAGTCCCCGGAAGACGCGATGCGGCGCGTTCGCGAGCTCGGCGACCGGCAGATGACCCAGACCGAGTGATGCACGAGGGATTTCACGGGCGAGCGGGGTTCGGGCGCCGGCCCGCGCTGATCGTGATCGACGTCAACATCGGCTTCACGGCTCCCGAATCGCCGCTCGTCTGTGATCTCGAGGAGGTCGTGGCCACGATTCGACAGCTGCTCGAGGAAGCCCGGCGAGCGGAGATTCCGATCGTCTTCACGACGGTCTCCTACACGGAAAGCGAGAAGCGTACGGCCGCCGCCTTCATCGACAAGGTGCCCGCGCTGCTCACGCTGGAGGCGGGGAGCCGTTGGGTGGAGATCGACCCGCGTATCGCGCCTCGGGAGGACGAGCCCGTGCTGAACAAGCTGTTCGCGTCCGCGTTCTTCGGCACGGCGCTGTCGAGCCTCCTCGCCTCGCATGGATGCGACAGCCTGATCGTGACCGGCGCGTCCACATCGGGGTGTGTGCGGGCGACGGCTGTCGACGCGCTCCAGCACGGCTATCGGCCGATCGTGCCTCGCGAGGCGGTCGGAGACCGCAACCCGGACGCCCACGCCGCCAACCTCTACGACCTCGACGCAAAGTACGCGGACGTGGTTTCCGTGGCCGAGGTCATCGAGCACTTGGAGGAGCTCGGTGCCGCACACGCTCGCTGAGAAGATCCTGCTCGCACACACGGAAGCGGACGACGTCCGCCCGGGGGACGTCGTCATGGTGCGCTGCGACGTCGTGATGGCGAACGACGTCTCGGGCCCGGTCGCGTTCCGGCAGATGGAGAAGATGGGGGCGACCAGGGTCTTCGACCCGTCGCGTGTGGTCATGGTCGCGGACCACTTCATGCCTGCGAAGGACGCCCGCTCGGCGGAGCTCCAAGGGCGGCTCAAGACCTGGTCGGACGAGCAAGGCGTGACGTTCTACGGGCAGGGGCGCGGCGGCATCGAGCACACGCTCCTCTGCGAGGAGGGCTGGGTCGTTCCGGGATCCGTGATCGCCGGTGGCGATTCGCATACGTGCACCTACGGTGCGCTCGCCGCCTTCGGCACGGGTCTCGGCTCGACAGACATCGCCCACTGCCTCGCGTTCGGCGAGTTCTGGCAGGCCGTCCCGTCCACGATCCGGATCGAGTTCGTCGGCGAGAAGAGCCGCTTCGTCTCGGGGAAGGATCTGATCCTCGCCGTGATCGGGGAGCTCGGTGTCGGGGGAGGCACGAACACAGCGCTCGAGTTCGTGGGGGCAGGCGCCGAAAGGCTGTCGATCGACGAGCGCCTCGCCGTGGCGAACATGGCCGTCGAGGCGGGCGCGGAGACCGGATTCTTCCCGGCCGACGACCGCGCCGCCGAGTACCTGGAAGGCCGTACCGACAGGTCCTGGGCACCGGAGCGGTCCGACCCGGACGCCGAGTTCGCGCGCAGCTTTCGCATCGACCTGGGTGAGCTCTCTCCACTGATCGCACTCCCGCACCTGCCGGGCAACGTCGTCCCCGTCGGAGACGTCGTCGGCATGAAGATCGACCAGGTCTACATCGGCAACTGTTCGAACGGAACGATGACCGACCTCCGCCAGACGGCGGAGATCCTGCGCGGGCAGACCGTGCATCGGGACTGCCGGATGATCGTCGTCCCCGCGACGCAGCGGATCTACCGCGAGGCGATGAGGGAGGGCCTGCTCGATCTCTTCGTCGAGGCCGGGGCGATGGTCTCGACGCCGACCTGCGGTGCCTGCTTCGGCGGGGGCATGGGCGTGCTGGCTGCAGGCGAGCGAGCAGTGACGACGACGAACCGCAACTTCAAGGGACGGATGGGCTCACCCGAGGCCGAGGTCTGCCTGGCGAACGCGTACGTCGCCGCGGCAGCAGCAGTCGCCGGTGAGATCGTCGACCCGGCCGAGGTGCTCGCGGGAGTCAGCGCATGATCATCGAGGGCCGCGCCGTCGTCATCGCAGGTGACGACCTCGACACCGACGTCATGTACCCGGGGGCGTACCTCAACATCGACGATCCCGAGCAGATGAAGCCCTATCTCTTCGAAGGCTTCGACCCCTCGCTTCGCGAGGAGCTCGGCGACGACGCGGTCATCGTCACGGGCGCCAACTTCGGCATCGGCTCCTCGCGCGAGCACGTGGTGCAGGCGATGAGGGCGTGGGAGGTTCAGGGCATCGTCGGGAAGAGCTTCGCGCGCATCTTCCGGCGCAACTGCGTCAATCTCGGATTGCCGATTCTGGAATGTCCGGGCGCGGCGGACGCCGCGCGTCCCGGCTCGCGTGTCCGGATCGACACGAACACCGGCGCCGTCGACGTGGACGACAAGACGTTCCAGGCACAGCCGACCCCGGAGCTCGTGCTGGAGCTGCAGGCTTCCGGCGGCCTCGTCCCCTGGGCACAGCGCAAGCTCGCTGACGCGAGCTTGCGTTAGAAAGGTGACTTCGCCGTGGCTATCCACCCGATGGGTACGACGCTCTTCCTAACGCTTCTCGACCGAAGGTCGAGAAGCGCATGATCGTCCGCGATCGCACCGACTCATGGCAGGTCGTGCTTCAGACCGACCACGCCGACCTCGCCGCAGCTTTCGCGCGCGTGTGGTCCGACCGCGACGAACGACACGAGTCGCTCGTACTCGCGGCCGAGCGTCACGACGACGGCTGGGCCGTCTGGGAGCAGGCGCCGCTGGTCGAGCCCGGGACCGGGAAGCCGATCAACTTCCTCGACGTCGGAGTGCCATCGCATCTCGCGTTCTAC
>DATFEK010000134.1:0-3827 GCA_035251305.1 Gaiellaceae bacterium
GGAGTTCCCGGGCCACGTTAAGGGTGTGAGCTCGCTCCCGACGGCGCCACCAGAAGCGCCGGTCGTCCGGCTCGGCTTCGCGGAGCGCCTCGATCGTCGTCTTCCCGTAGCCCTCGATCGTGAGCTCAGCTTGCGCGAAGAGTCCGATCCCGGTCAGCGAGAACGTGAGGGGGTGCACTGCGACATCCCAGTCGGCCAGGGGACCGAGATCGGCCAGCAGGGCCTCCTCGTCAGCTGCCCGGACCTCCAGGATCGCGATGCCTCCGTGCGGCCTCCCGGTGAAGTGATCGTGGAAGACGGGGAGCCCGCGGCCGGACTCACCGATGTAGGCGTTGACGGCGTCGTTCGCGTTTCGTGCGGACGTGCCTTCGGGCGCGACCGCGTAGACGAGATAGCAGCGGGGATACGCCACCGCCGATCGATTCTACGACGGCCCTGCTAGGAGCCGAAGCGCCAGCCGTCGCCGGCGGCGAACGACGCGAGAATGCGCCGCGCGACGACCATCCGGTGTACCTCGTCCGGCCCGTCGTAGATCCGCGCGCCCCGCGCGAGAGTCAGCATCCCGGCGAGCGGCGTCTCGTCCGTCAACCCACGCGCTCCGTGCACCTGCACCGCCCGGTCGATGACGTCGTTCAGCACCCGCGCCGCGTAGAACTTGATCACCGAGACCTCGACGCGGGCCTCGTCGCCCTGGTCGATCTTGTGTGCGGCGTCGAGCGTCATCAGTCGACACGCCTGGATCTCGGCCGCGGAATCCGCGATCCAGTTCTGAACCGTCTGCTTGTCGGCGAGCGGCCCGCCGAACGACTCCCGCTCGAGCGCGTACGAGCACATGAGCTCGAACGCTCGCTGCATCTGCCCGAGCCAGCGCATGACGTGGTGGATGCGGCCGGGCCCGAGCCGCTTCTGGGCGATGCGGAAGCCGTCCCCCACTTCACCGAGCGCGTTCTCGACCGGGACACGTACACCCGTGTAGCGCACCTCGCAGTGGGTCGTCCAGCCGTGGCCACGATGACCCATCGTCGGGACGGCGCGGACGATCTCGACCCCTGACGTGTCCGCGGGGACGATGATCTGCGTCGCTCGGCGGTGCGGATCGGCTTCGGGATCGGTGACCGCCATGACGATCCCGAACGCGGCCCCCTCGGCGCCTGACGAGAACCACTTGTGCCCGTCTATCACCCACTCGCCGCCGTCGCGCACGGCGCGGGTCCGCAGGCCCGTGGGATCCGACCCCGACACCTCCGGCTCCGTCATCGAGAAGAACGAGCGCACCTCGCCCGCCGCCAGCGGGCGGAGCCAGCGCTCCTTCTGCTCGTCCGTCCCGAAGTGCCACAGGATCTCGCCGTTGCCCGCGTCCGGCGCCTGGCAGCCGAAGACGAGCTGCGCCCACACGGACCGTCCGATCTCCTCGTTCAGGTGGGCGTAGACGAGGAAGCTCCCACTCGAGCCGCCGGCCTCGGGCGGAAGGTGCGGCGCCCACAGCCCCTGCTCGCGAGCGAGCCCTCGAAGCCGCTCCAGCAGCCCGTCGGATGTCTCGTCCTCACGGTCGAGCACACGCTCGTTCGGGTACACGTGCTCCTCCATGAACGCGCGGTACCGGGCCCGCAGCGCGAGGACCTCGTCGGTGGGGCGAAGGTCGGCGATCGTCACGGCGTTAGCATCGCAGGCGCATGCCTACACGACCAGGAAGATAAAGCTGTGCGCCTCGGCTTCTACATGGGGTACGCGCCGCCGGGCACGAGCCCGCTCGAGCCGATCGCGATGGCACAGGAAGCCGAGCGTCTCGGCTACGACTCGGCGTGGGCGGCAGAGGCGTGGGGAACCGACTGCGTCACCGTCCTCTCCTGGCTCGGCGCGACGACGGAGAGAATCAAGCTCGGGAGCGCGATCATGCAGATCCCCGGCCGGACGCCGGCGTTGACGGCGATGACGGCCGCGACGCTCGACCTGCTCTCGGGAGGACGTCTGCTTCTCGGCCTCGGCACCTCGGGCCCACAGGTCGTCGAGGGCTGGCACGGCGAGCCCTGGGGGAAGCCGCTCGGAAAGACGCGCGAGTACGTCGAGATCGTGCGCGCCGCACTGCGGCGCGAGCTCGTCGAGCACCACGGCGAGCACTACGACATCCCCTACGGCAACGGCACCGGCCTCGGCAAGCCGTTGAAGCTCATGGCGCGGCCGCTCCGGGCGGACATCCCCATCTACCTCGCGGTGATGGGGCCGAAAGCGGTGGCGCAGGCCTTCGAGATCGCCGACGGCTGGCTCCCGATCTTCTGGTCTCCGGAGAAGGCGCGAGATGCCTTCGGCTCGGTCGTCGCGAACATACGGCCGGGGTTCGACATCGCCGCCACCGCACCGGTGATCCTGATCGACGACATCGAGGCCGGACGCGAGTTTCTCAAGCCGTATTACGCGCTCTACATCGGGGGAATGGGGGCACGCGGCAAGAACTTCTACAACGAGCTCGCGACGCGGTACGGCTACGGGGCCGAGGCACGCGAGATTCAGGACCGCTTCCTCGCGGGGAACAAGCGCGATGCAGCCGCCGCGGTCCCGGACGCATTCGTCGACGACGTCGCCCTCGTCGGCCCGAAGGAGCGGATCGCCGAGCGGATCGACGTCTGGCGGGAGTCCGGTGCGACGTCGCTTCTCGTCTCGACGCAGCAGCCGGAGGCGCTGCGCGCGGTCGCCGAGATCGTGCTCTGAGTCGCTCGCGACTCAGGCCTGCGAGATAGCCGTTGCAGCGGCCTCGGCGAGGTAGGGCACACCTTCTTCGAAACGCGCCGCGCGCTCGTCCTCGACGCCGAGCTCGCCCCGCACGAAGCGGCCGTAGATCGCCTCGCAGAAGACGGCTGCCTTCCAGAGGGCGAGCCCTTCGAACCAATGGAGCTGCTCGAGGTCGCGCCCGCTGCGCTCGACATAGCGCTCGGTGAGCTGCCCCCTCGACGGGAATCCTGGCTGAGCCGTCACCGGCGACGTCCCGAGCGGGTTCGGCGGCCCGCCCGGCTCGCTGTACGTCGCGAGCAGGTAGCCGACGTCGGCGCGCGGGTCGCCGATCGCGCCCATCTCCCAGTCGAGCACGGCCGCGATCCTCGACGGCTCGTCGTGGGTCACCATCGTGTTCCCGAGTCGAAAGTCGCCGTGCACCACCGTGGGCGGCAACGGCTCGGGCAGCCTGTCCTCGAGCCAGGCCCCGACCTCCTCGACCCTGGCTATCTCGCGTGTCTTGTTGAGATCCCAGAGCTGGGCGAACCGCCGCACCTGGCGCTCGTTGTAGCTCCCCGGCCGGGCGAAGGCAGCGAGGGCCGGCGTCGTGACATCGGCGGCGTGGATCTCGACGAGCACGTCGACGAGGTCGTCGCCGAGACGACGGCGCGCGGGCTCACGCTCCAGCCCGGGCGGAAGCTCGTCGGTCGGAACGTACCCGTCGAGATGGGTCATGACGTAGAAGGGAACGCCGAGGACGCCCTCGTCCTCGCAGACCGCGACGATCGTCGGAAGGCGCGCGAATCCCGCGTCGCGCAGGGCGAGCTGGAGTTTCGCCTCGCGCACGACGTCGTGCGCAGACGGCGGCAGCGGGGGACGCGGCGGGCGCCGGAGGACGTAAGGGCCGCCTCCGCGCTCGAGGAGGAACGTGAAGTTCGAGCCTCCGCCCTCGCCGATGCGACGCGCGGATAGCTCGCCCGAGCCCAGGCCGTGCTCGTCGAGGAACGAACGCACGCGGTCGAGGACGAGCAACGGGGGCCTCGTCAGGCCTTCCGCGGCCGCCTCGGTCTCGACGATGTCGCCCGACGGCATCGTGCGATCCTAGTAGGAGAGTTTGGCGG
>DATFEK010000137.1:0-3899 GCA_035251305.1 Gaiellaceae bacterium
TGACGATGACGGTCTGGGGCCCCGTGCCCTCGGCCGATGCAGTTCCTTCGATCGTCGTCGTGGTTGCCGTCCGCTCGTCCAGCCGGAGGAACTCGCCGGCCGCCATCGCCGCTGACCCCTCCCAGTGCTCGTCCACGTCGCGCTGGAAGCTCGCGAACCCGTCGACGGAGACCGCGCCGCCGGGGCCCGGCTCGGGGGGCCCGCCCCAGACGAGCTCGACGGCGGTGTCGGAGCCGCAGCCGGCAAGTCCGAGGGCAACGATGGAGGCGGCGCACGCGAAGAGACGCACGTCGCCCTTGTACACGCCCATTGTTAAGAGGTGTGGGCCCTTGGTGGGCCCGGGAAGCGGACGCGTCGGGCGCCGCGACGGGAATCCGCGCGAGCGGATTCCCGTCCTGCGCAAAGTCCGAGCGTTAAGCGAATGCGGCGATCTGCTCGGTGTAGTACTCCATCTGGCTCTGGAGCCGCTCGGCGAGGTCCGCTCCCACGACGCCGAACCCGTTGACGACCAGGGTCGCCCGGAGCGAGAACTGCGTGAACTCGTCGCTGACGCGGAGCGCTGCGAGCTTCTCTGCGTCGCCCTGGATGAGGATGAAGCCGTTGAGGTCGCCGCCGTGGGGCTCGAGAAAGACGGGCTCGAAGCTCTCGATCGTTCCCTCCTCCTGCAGGCGGCCGTAGTAACCGAGCGTCTCGTTGAAGAGCTCGATCGCCTCGCTCTCGCGACCGCGAACGACTTCGCCCCAGCCGATGAAGAGACCGGCATCTGCCATTCCCCACCTCCTTGACGCTGACCTGAGGAGCATGGCAAGTCAGAGCTTCTCGCGCTATCGAACGTCTGTTCGACTCGGTAGAATGACGTGCCCATGGCCCAAGCCGACGAGCTCGTCGTCCACGGCGCGCGAGAGCACAACCTGAAGAACGTCACTGTCCGCATCCCGCGGAATGCGCTCGTCTGCGTGACCGGGCTCTCCGGCTCGGGGAAGTCCTCGCTCGCCTTCGACACGATCTACGCGGAGGGGCAGCGCCGCTACGTCGAGTCACTGTCCGCCTACGCGCGCCAGTTCCTGCAGATGATGGAGAAGCCCGACGTCGACTCGATCGACGGGCTCTCACCTGCGATCTCGATCGACCAGAAGACGACGTCGCGCAACCCGCGTTCGACGGTGGGCACGGTGACGGAGATCTACGACTACCTGCGGCTCCTCTACGCGCGCATCGGAAGGCCTCACTGTCCGGTCTGCGGGCGCCCGATCGCCGGGCAGTCGCTCGACCAGATCGTGGAGCAGGTGCTGCAGCTTGAGGAGGGGACGAAGTTCACGGTCAACGCTCCGGTGGCGCGGGATCGAAAGGGGGAATACAAGGACGTGCTCGAAGAGCTCCGCCGCGACGGCTTCACGCGGGTGAAGGTCGACGGCGAGCAGCGCCTGCTCGAGGAGGAGATCGTCCTCGACAAGAAGTTCAAGCACACGATCGAGGTCGTCGTCGACCGGCTCGTGATGAAGGCGGACCTCCGCCAGCGCCTCACCCAGTCGATCGAGACCGCGACGTCGCTCGCTGCGGGTCTCGTCGTGATCGACGTCGTAGAGGGCGAGTCGACGACCTACTCCGAGAACCTCGCGTGTCCGGATCACGGCGTCTCGCTGCCCGAGCTCGAGCCACGCGTCTTCTCCTTCAACTCTCCGCACGGCGCCTGTCCCCGTTGCACCGGGCTCGGGTCCCAGCTCGAGATCGATCCGGATCTCCTCGTTCCCGACACGTCGCTCTCGATCGACGAGGGCGCGCTCGTGCCGTGGACGATCGGGAGCCAGAGCTTCTACGACTCGGTCATCGAGGCCGTCGCCGAGCGCTACGAGATCTCGCTCGACACGCCGTGGCGCGAGCTCACCCAGGAGGAGCAGGATCGCTTCCTGTACGGCACGAGCGGCGACCGCATCTTCGTCACGTACCGCAACCGGATGGGCCGGAAGCGGCAGTACACGATGGCCTTCGAAGGGCTCGTCTCGAACCTCCAGCGCCGGTACAAGGAGACGGACTCGTCGCAGCAGCGCGAGCGGATCGAGGAGTACATGAGCTTCCGGCCGTGCCCCGAATGCGGCGGCGCGCGGCTCAAGCCGGCGGTGCTCGCGGTGACGATCGGCGGGGACTCGATCAACGCGTTCACACGCATGTCGGTGACGGCTGCCCTCCGCTTCGTCGACGAGCTCGAGCTGACCAAGACGGAGGAGCTGATCGGACGGCGCATTCTCAAGGAGGTTCGGGAGCGGCTGACCTTCCTCGAGAACGTGGGCGTCGGCTACCTCCAGCTCGACCGCGCGGCGAAGACGCTCTCGGGCGGTGAGGCCCAGCGGCTACGTCTCGCGACGCAGATCGGCTCCCAGCTCGTCGGCGTCCTCTACATTCTCGACGAGCCGTCGATCGGGCTCCACCAGCGTGACAACGGACGCCTGATCGCAACGCTCGAGCGGCTCCGCGACGTCGGCAACACGGTGCTCGTCGTCGAGCACGACGAGCAGATGATGCGGGCGGCCGACTGGGTGGTCGACCTCGGCCCAGGCGCCGGAGAGCACGGTGGCGAGATCGTGGCGCAAGGCGTTGCCGACGACATCGCCACGACGCCGGGCTCGGTCACGGGCGCGTTCCTGAGCGGGGAGCGCCGCATCCTGGTGCCGCATAGGCGCGCGAACGACGAGCGCGGCTGGTTCTCGGTCCGGGGCGCCTCGATGCACAACCTGAAGGGGATCGACGTCGACTTCCCGGTGGGTCGCTTCGTCGCCGTCACGGGCGTGTCCGGATCGGGCAAGTCGACACTCGTCAACGAAGTCCTCTACAAGGCGCTTGCGAACCGCTTGAACCGAATGCGCATGAAGCCCGGCGACCACGAGAGTGTCGAGGGGATCGACTGTTTCGACAAGGTGATCGAGATCGACCAGAGCCCGATCGGGCGGACACCGCGCTCGAACCCTGCGACGTACACCGATCTGTTCACGCACGTGCGCGAGCTCTACTCGCTCACGCCGGAGGCGAAGGTGCGCGGCTACAAGCCGGGCCGCTTCTCGTTCAACGTCCGCGGCGGCCGCTGCGAGGCGTGCAAGGGGGACGGGACGATCAAGATCGAGATGCACTTCCTCCCGGACGTCTACGTCCCCTGCGAGACCTGCCACGGGCACCGGTACAACCGCGAGACGCTCGAGGTGCGCTTCAAGGGGAAGTCGATCTCCGACGTCCTCGAGATGTCGGTCGAGGAGGCGCTCGAGTTCTTCACGAAGATTCCGAAGATCCGGCGGCGTCTGCAGACGCTGCACGACGTCGGGCTCGACTACATCAAGCTCGGTCAGCCGGCGACGACGCTGTCGGGCGGCGAGGCGCAGCGCGTGAAGCTCGCTGCCGAGCTCTCGAAGGTCGCGACCGGCAAGACGCTCTACATTCTCGACGAGCCGACCACGGGCCTCCACTTCGCAGACATCGAGAAGCTGCTCGAGGTGCTACAGCGGCTCGTCGACAACGGAAATACCGTGCTCGTGATCGAGCACAATCTCGACGTCATCAAGCAGGCGGACTGGATCGTCGACCTGGGTCCCGAAGGGGGCGACGACGGGGGAGAGGTGATAGCGACCGGAACGCCGGAGAACGTCGCCGAGGTCGAGGAGTCGGCGACCGGGCAGTACCTACGCGGCGTGCTCGCGGAGCCGGCGGCCGCGGCGGCCTGAAGGCGCGGCAACGTCGGGCCAGAACGCGTCGTCGGCGAACACGGAGACGTCAGGCGGGCACCCTGGACACTCGGCGAATCCCATCGAGTCGCTCCAGCCAGACGGTGGCGCCCATGTGCTCGAAGAGCGCACGCGCCTCGGCAAGGAGCTGCTCGCCCTCGTCCACGCGTTCCGTGGCCACGAGCCAGCGGC
>DATFEK010000148.1:0-8047 GCA_035251305.1 Gaiellaceae bacterium
GAGCCCCCGTGCCGTGAGGACCTCGCGCAGCGCCAGCATGGCCGTGTACGTCGGAAGGATGACGAGCTCGGTGCCGGCGTCGATGAGCCCCAGGCCGCGGTCGAGCGCCCGCTCGAGGGACGGCTCGACCTCGAGCCGGTCCTCGGAGAGACCGCCGTACACGAGCCGCAACCCGAGCTCGGCAGCGCGCTCACCGGTCGCCAGGACATGTCCCGCGTGCTCGAGGACCGGCTCGAAATCGACGTCCCAGATCCACGAGACATCCTGGCCGTCCGCAATCGCGTCGTTGAGGGCGATGATGAGCACCGGGGGCACGCCCGTCTCGAGCGTCCGGAGCACCTCGTTGGCGCCGGCGGGGTTCTTGACGAGAAGCATGACGACGGTCCTTCCTCCCGTCGGGATCCGCTCGAACCGCCCGAAGGCCGCGCTGAAGGCCTCGAGACCGGATCGAACCGCCGGGAGCGACGCGCCGAGCGAGAGCGCGAGCGACGCCGCCGTCGTGGCGTTGTAGACGTTGTACAGACCCGGTAGGGCGAGCTCGATCTCGACTGCACCCGTGGGCGTTTCGAGGCGGAAGCGCGAGGCGATGAGGCCGCGCAGCTCGATTCTCCGGGCCGCCACGTCCAGCGGCGGTCGAGCGTGCTCACAGGCGGGGCAGTGATAGTCGCCGAGATGGCCGACGTACGCTGCCGCGTACTCGTAGGGCGTGCCGCAGCGGATGCAGAACTTGGAATCGGCTGCGTGCTGGAGCGCGGGGCGAGCGTGACGCGGGTCGTCGACACCGAACCGCAGCACCTGATCGCGCTCGTCGGCGAGGCTCGCCACGACCGGATCGTCCGCGTTGACGACGAGCGTCGTGTCGACGGGAAGTGACGCGACCGCGTCCCGCCAGCGCTCGGCGACGAGCTCGAGCTCTCCGTACCTGTCGAGCTGATCCCGGAAGAGATTCGAGAGCGCCAGCACGCGCGGCCGCAGGCGTGCCGCGGCCTCGGGAAGCGCGCCCTCGTCGACCTCGAACAGCCCGAGTTCGGCTCCGCGCGCGGATACGAGCGCAGACGCGATCCCGGAGAGGAGGTTGGCGCCGGCTCGGTTCCACGCCAGCTTGTGCTCCTCGCCGAGGATACGAGCAGCCATCGCGGCGGTCGTCGTCTTTCCGTTGGTCGCGGATACGAGCGCAACGCCGAGAGGCAATCGGGCGGCGAGGGCGTCGACCGAGCCAGGATCCACCTTCCAGAGCAGCTTTCCGGGCAACGTCGTTCCGCCGCCACGCCCGGCGGCGCGTGACAGCGAACCCACGGCGCGCGCCGCGATCGTTTCGATACCGACTCGGAGCCCCATGCGCGGCGAGGGTACCGAGTGGGGGAGAGTGGACGCTCGCTCTGACGTTCTTGCAGATCCTCCAGAACGCTCTAAGCTATTTGCACTATGGCTCGACCGCGCGCGCACCGGCGTGCTTCGCTGCACATCGACGAGGCCGAGCTCGCCGCCTTTCGTGCCGGCCTGCGGCGTCGATACTCGGACGCCGAGATCCTCGACGAGTTGCGCGCGGCTGCGGAGCGGCACGGACGCTCACCGACGATGAGGGAGTTCGCGCAGGACCCGGAGGCGCGAGTGCATCCGCAGACGGTCATCGAGCACTTCGGCACGTGGAACGCGGCAAAGAGAGCTGCGGGCCTCTTTCCACGTCGCTTCCTGACGCGAGCGGAGCTTCTGGAGCAGCTCCGCGCGCTCGGCGTCGAGCTAGGACGAACACCGACCGCGCGCGATCTCGCCGCTCGCCGCCGTGCGCTTCCTTCGGCATCGCTCTACGCCCACACGTTCGGCTCGCTCGGGAACGCGCTCCGGGAAGCCGGGTTCGAGGTGCTCCAGGGAGAGGAGCGCCTCGAGCGAGCCGTCGTCCAGGGCGCGGAACTCGCCGCGAAACTCGGTCGACTGCCGAAGATGGCCGACTGGGCCGACGCGCGACGCACCGATCGCGCGCTTCTTTCCGAGTGGCAGGTCTACCGCCTGCTGGACGTGCCGCGAGGAGCCTGGACTGCGTTCCAGTTCCTCGTCCGAGAACGCCTCCGCGAGAAGGGTGTCGAGGTTCTCCCGGACGGGACGCTACGCGGCAGCAGTTGAGGCGAGAGTTGCAAGCCGCTCGAGGCACGAGACAGCCTCGCGCGGAGCACGCACGGGAGGGAGGTAATCCTCCTCGCGGTACCTGCGGTCAGGGCGGAACCGGCGCTCGCGAACGATCTGCCCGTCGACGACCTCGCACAGCCGCCCTTCGCGAAGCTCACGCGCGGCGAGCCTCGTCCGGAGCGCCGCCTCGACGATCGCAAGCGCGCGACGCGTGGACGCGAAGAAGAGCTCCGAGCCGCTTCGCCCGATCCAGAGCGGCCGCAATCGTCCACGTGCGAGGAAGAGCGTCGCGGGATCTCGCTCGTCGAGCCACGCCGCCGCCATGGCGCCACGCAGTTGCGAGAGCGCCCGGGCGGAGTTCCCGTGGTGCTCGACGAGCGCGAAGATCGCCTCGGAGTCGACCGTCATGTCCGGCTCCTCGCGGGTGATCCCGTACCGTGCCAGGAGCGCGTCGTCGTTCTCGATCACACCGTTGTGGATCCCGACGACAGCGCCGTGCCGGATCGGGTGGTTGTTCGCGTCGATCTCGGGAGGCCCCTTGGTGAAGTCGCGGACATGAATCAGCGCCTGACGCGCACAGGCGGGGAGTGCGATCTCGTCGAGGAGCGCGCTCGCACCACCGCGGAGCTTCGTCACGTCGACCGCTCCTCGATCTGTCCGCCATGCATATCCGACCGCGTCTGCACCGCGCTCGGCGATTCCTGCGAGAAGCGCCTGAGCTGCGAGCGTCCGCTCGACGGTCGAGTCAGGACTGAGGCTGTAGCCGGCTATGCCGCACATGTACTCAAGTTCGTCTCCCGGAGTCGGACGCCACTGGAACCGTAGACGACGGGGATGAGGTCGCCGTTTGTGAGGATCGTGTTAGACCTCACGTCGGCTTCTCGATTGGCTGGACGATCCCTCGTCGGAGTTGTCATCCCTCAAGCGGGGCAACTGGACGACCGATACATCGGCCGTGGAAGGGAACGTTGCCGAGCACCTCTTCGATCCTGCGGACGAAGAAGCACCCGTCGCCGCGGACGAGCTTGCGTCGCGCGAACGGCCGGATCTCGCCGGACCGAGCGCCGACGACCCATTGAAGCTGTACGTCCGTCAGATCGGTGACGGGCGCCTGCTCACACCGGCTCAGGAGCGCGAGCTCGCACGGCGTAAGGACGCGGGCGACGAGGCCGCCAAGCGAAAGCTGATCGAGTCGAACCTGAGGCTCGTGATGTCCATTACCCGCAACTACACGCGTGCCGACGTCCCGTTGCTGGATCTCATCCAGGAGGGGAACCTCGGCCTCATTCGCGCGGTCGAGAAGTTCGACTACAAGATGGGCTTCAAGCTCTCGACCTATGCGACGTGGTGGATCAAGCAGTCGATCTCCCGGGCGCTCGCCGAGCAGGGGCGCACGATCCGACTGCCGGTGCACATCGCAGACCAGGTGCGCAAGGTCACGAAAACCCGGCGCTTGCTCGGCCAGAAGCTGAACCGAGATCCCTCGCTCGACGAGATCGCCGCCGAGATCGGGATCACTCCAGAGCGCGTGCAGGAGCTCCTCGAGCTCGTACTCGACCCCGTGAGCCTCGAGACGCCGATCGGTGACGGAGACTCGAGCGTCGCCGATCTCATCCCCGACACGAACGCTCAGCAACCCGAGGCTGAGACCGCCGATCGCGCGCGCTCGTCGGAGCTCCTCGACGCACTCGCGAAGCTCCAGCCCCGTCAGCGCCGCGTCGTCGTCGAGCGATTCGGTCTCGACGGCGTCCGCCCTCGAACGCTCGAGGAGGTGGGCGCGAACCTCGGTATCACGCGCGAGCGCGTCCGCCAGCTCGAAGCGCGCGCCCTGCGCGAGCTCAGAGCCGTCGCGCCCGGGCTCGAGCTCTACCTGCGGTCCTGACGACAGCGGCGCGGAGGCCAGCTCCGCCAGCAGGAGCGACCGGCGGCTGCGGCGTCAGGTCGCGTCGACCGACTGCATCTCGCGCAGTCCGGCAAGCCGGCGGAGCGACTCGAGCTCGATCTGACGCACGCGCTCGCGCGTGAGCCCCAATCGCCGGCCGATTTCCTCGAGGGTCTGCGGCTCGGCTCCAGTGAGCCCGTATCGCATCACGACGACCTCGCGCTCGCGCTGGGGGAGGACGGCCAGGGCGTGCCGCAACGCCTCGCTGCGCAGATGGAGCTCGACCGCCTCCTCGGGCAACGGCTCGTCCCCGGCGACGAAGTCGCCGAAGACCGCGTCCTCGCCGTCGCCGACCGGGGCGTCCAGACTCGTCGACGCACGCGCTGCCGCCCGCACCTCGAGCACCTGCTGGACCGTGAGTGAGGCCTCGTCCGCGATCTCCTCCAGCGACGGCTCGCGGCCCAGCTGCGTCCAGAGCAGCCGGTCGGCGCGGTTGATCTTCTGCAGCCGCTCGACGATGTGCACCGGCATGCGAATCGTCCGTGCCTTGTCGGCGAGGGCGCGCGCGACGGCCTGGCGAATCCACCAGGTCGCGTACGTGGAGAACTTGAATCCGCGGCGCCAGTCGAACTTCTCGACCGCACGAATGAGGCCGAGCGTGCCCTCCTGGATGAGGTCGAGAAACGGCAGCCCTTGGTTTCGGTAGTTCTTCGCGATCGAGACGACAAGCCTGAGATTCGACTGGATCATCCGCTCCTTCGCGTCCATGTCCCCGCGTTCGATCCGCTTCGCGAGCTCGACCTCCTGCGCCGCGGTCAGGAGTTGGTGTCGTCCGGCCTCGCGCAGGAAGAGCTGGAGCGCGTCCGTAGTGGTCTCGACGGGCGAGGTCAAGGCGACCACGGCCTCGGAGTGGGGCGGCTGCTCGACGATCTCGATGCTGCGCTGGTCCAACGCCCGCAGGAGGACGTCCTGCTCGAGCTCGGTCAACTCGTACGCCTCGGCGATCTCGGCGAGGTCGGAAGCACGAACGCTCCCGGCTTGCTCGGATTGCTCGAGCAAGAGGCGGATGTCCTCGAAGCCGAGGATGTTGTCGATGTCGATCTGGGTCACGCGGCGGGAGACGCGGCTGGATGGGGTAGAGACACTCTCTCGCGTCTGGGACGTCGTGTCTAGGGGTAGAGGGAGATTTCCCCCGAGAGAGTCAAACGGACTTGCCTACTTGACATAACGCCGCTTATCGTGCGTCTGCCGAAGGGGAGCGCGATCCTAGCGCAAATTCGCGCGAACTACGTACTGACCACGCTTGCTCCGCCGCGAGCCCGCCGCAGAGGAGTCTCGAGACGTGACAAGCGGCCCGAGTCTCGCCGATGATGCTCTAGTCTGGTCCACGATGACGCGTCACGATTTCGAGGCTTGGCTTGACCACCACGTCGACCAGCCCGTCGTCGTCGAGAGGCGCGTTCTCGATGCCGGCGTGATTGCGTCGAAATCGTCGACGATAGGCGTGCTTCGCAAGGAGGCTGGCGAGTACCTGGCTGGCGATTTGCCAATCGACCTCACGGACTTCGAGGCCGCGGATTTCGCGGAAGAGGGAGTGATCGTTGAGCTTGGTGAGGACGTCGAGCTCTATGTCGCGTTGAGCATGATTGAGCCCGTGACTGGGGTGTAGTCGACGGTTGCTGGGCGGCCCTCCGGCGCCGATGCTTGACGGTCGCAGCGTAATGCGCTGTCGCGGATTGAGTCCGGTGACCTGCCGAAGCAGGGAAAAACGCTAGGCCGCCGCTTACCGTGCAGCGGAGGTCGAGTCCCGGGCATCGCGCGGAGTACGGATCCCTAGAACGTCGCCTCCCGCACGCCACTCACGATCGCGAGGAGCACGAGCGCGGCTACGACGAGTCGGTACACGACGAAGACGTCGTAGGTGTGGTTACGGACGAATCCGAGCAACCAGTCGATGGCGACCAAGCCGCTGCCGAGCGCTGCGAGCGTCCCGACGACGAAGGGTCCCTCCCACCCGTTCGGAAGGTCGCCGAGGAGGACGTCTCCCACACCCTTGAGCGCGACGGCGCCGAGCACCGTGGGCAGCAGGAGCAGGAAGGAGAAGCGGGCCGCGCCGTCCCGATCGAGCTTCATGAAGCGACCCGCCGTGATCGTGATCCCGGAACGGGAGACGCCTGGCGCGAGGGCAAGCGCTTGAGCACAGCCCATCACGACCGCGTGACCGAGCCCGAGCTCGCCCATCGCGCGGCTCTGCGGCGAGCGGTCGGCCCAGAGGAGCAGCAGCGCACCAGCGGCGAGGAGAACGAGAATCTGCCACGGCTCGCCGAGGTTGTCCGCGATGAAGTTCTCGCCGAGCAGCCCGACCACGCCGGCCGGGATGGTCGCGACGAGGACGAACCACGCGATTCGCTCGTCGGACGACTCGATCTGCCGACGCCCGACGGAGCCGATCCACGCGCGGACGAGCCGGACCAGGTCGTGCCAGAAGTACGCACCCACCGCGACGAGCGTCCCGAGGTGAAGCGACACGTCGAACGTCTGGTTGAAGCGGTCGTTCTCCTTCAGGTACGTCCAGTCGGCGCCCCACGGGACGAGGATCAGGTGCCCCGAGGACGAGATCGGCAGAAGCTCGGTGAGTCCCTGGACCACGCCGAGGAGGAACGCTTGCCCGTTGGACAGCGCTGCCGGGTCGTCGCCGACACCGACCAGTGTGAGCAGGGCGGCAAGCCCCAGCGCAGCCCCCGCGACGCTGTACACGACGGAGCGGCGCACGGCGAGATCCTACGTTCAGCTCCGGCGCGTACGTCTCTTGCTGAGGGAACCTCCCGGTTCCCTCAGACTCCCTCCACCGGTCCGCTTCGCGGCCGCCCGAAGAAAAGAGGCGCAAATTGCGGCAATCCGGTGAACGCCGACCTTGACCGCGTCGGCCGCGTCCCATAGCTTCCCCGATGCACCGAGCACGGAGCGCGATTAGGTCGAAGCGCAGCTCGTAGGCTCTACGCGGAAGCGGACGGTCAGCGGGCTGAGTGGACGAAAGCGCCACCGGCTCGGTGAATTTTTTTTGGGGTCAGGTCTCGAGTGTTGCCGAGCTCTTGCAACAGTCGAGACCTGACCCCGTTAGGATCGCCTCCGATGCACCTCCGGGCCCCCAGCACCGACCAGGGCGTGCTCGCGTTCGCCTGGTCGGTCGTCTTCTTCCTCTACATGTGGCTCGGAGCGCTCGCGATCGACGTGCCCGGCGGAGTGGCATTCGTCGTTTCGCTCGTCGCAGCGGCCGGGATCTTCCTGTTCGTGCGGACGCGCGGCGCCGATCCCGCTGGGCCGCGGTAGCCGGGGTATCAGTCGCGCAGGTCGCGTTTGTCGCTGAGCGCAGCGACGAGCCGGTCCGCGAAGTCGCGGCCGATCGCCGCCTCGAGACGGTCGAGGGCGGGCGGTTTCGGGGCGGCGCTCTTCTCCTCGAGGGCGCTGACGTCGGCGAGCAGACGCTTCGACCCTGCGGGGGCGACCTTGGTAAGGACGGCGGCACTCATGTGTCCAGAATCGGCCCGCACCCACGATTTGCCGATCCCTGGCGGGAGGGAACCTGCTCCGGATGGTGGTTCAGAGCTCGAGATCGAGTCTCCTCTCGTCGAAGGTTGCAGAGTCGAGCTCCGCCCGGAAGTCACCGAGTGCCCGCAAGGCGTCGCGCGTGAAGACGTGCGCGACCACACCGACGTTCGAGTCGTTGCAGAACGGGATGTCGACGTGCTCGCGCGTCACCAGGTTGACGGACACCGACGAGCACGCCGGGCACTGGACGGCGAGGCCGAACGCTCTTCCGCCCGGGGCGATGAGCATGAACGCGGACGGCGTCACCGGGCGGGGCCGCCCCTCGAGGAAGCAGAAGAAACTCCAGGGCCACTCGCCCGCGCCGATGTGGCCGACGGCGAGATCGGCGAGCTCGGTCGCGATCGGATCGTCGTGCGCGGTCATGAAGTTCCGGAACGTCCGATCGCCCGCCGTCCCGAGATGCGCCCAGTCGAGATCGTCGTGCGCTATGAG
>DATFEK010000161.1:0-2531 GCA_035251305.1 Gaiellaceae bacterium
TGTCCGGGGAACGCCCTCTACGGGAAGCTCGACGCGCTGTCTGCAGCGGTTCGTGCAATCGGGCTCCCGAAGGTGTTCGAACCTCTTGCTGCGGTGAGCGGGACCAGCGTTCGATTTCGGGCAAGGGTCTCGACAGCGCAGCTCTGGGACGTGATCGTGACGGATGCGAGCGGCATCGAGGTCGCGCGCGGCTCGGGCTCGGGCCGTGAGATCGACTGGACCTGGGACTCCGCCGGGACTCCGGCAGGGACCTTCGCGTGGACGATTGCTGTCGCGGGCGCCCGTTCGGCGGGCGGCGTCGTTCGCGCGGGGGGCGCCTCTCCGGCTCTGGCCATCGAGGCCGCCGCGGCCGATCCGGAAGCGATCAGCCCGAACGGCGACGGACAGGCCGATGCGTCGCTCCTCACCTACCGGCTGAATGCGCCCGCAAACGTCACGGTCGAGGTCGTCGACTCGATCGGCGCCATTCGTGCGACCGTCGTCGATCGCGTCTGGGCGCGAGCCGGTCAGCACACGGTCGAGATCGACGGCGCCTCGCTCGCGGACGGTCCCTACACCATCGTGATCACCGCGCGGACGGCCGCCGGTGCGCTGGTACAACGACTCGTCCCGTTGACGGTCACGAGGACGCTCGGTGCCGTGACGGTGACTCCCGCAGCCTTCTCGCCGAACGGCGACGGACGAAAGGACCGCATCGCACTCGCCTTCTCGCTCGCAGCGCCCGCCGAGGTACGAATCCGGGTCGTACGTGGCGACCGTTGGGTGGCGAGCCCGCTCTTTGCCAGCTTTCTCCCCGGACCACAGCGGTTCGTCTGGGACGGCGTCCGTAGTACGGGAACGCTCCGCGACGGGATCTATCAGGTGATCGTCGAAGTGGACGACGGCGTCGGAGCGATCTCCCACGGGGTTCCGTTCGTCTCCGACACCGTTGCGCCGCGGGTCAGGATCCTCCCGGGCCCGAGGCTTCGTCTCGAGGTGAGCGAGCCCGCAGTGCTCACGCTTCGCATCGACGGACGGGCTCGCAGGCGCGAGGTCGAGCGGGCCGGGATCGTGCGCATCCCGTGGAGCGGTGTCGCACGCCGAGTGCGGGTCGTCGCCTGGGACGCGGCTGGGAACGTGAGTCGGCCGGCCGCACGTGTCTCGCGGACGAATACGCTCTAGCCGCGTCAGTAGACTCGCGCCGTGCGAGCGCCAGCCGTTCCCTTCGGCCGTGAGGCGATCGAGGCGGTCCTGCCCCATCGCGAGCCTTTCCTGCTCATCGACGAGGTCCTGGAGCTCGAGCCGGGTCGGAGAGTCGTGGCTCGCCGCGACGTGCGCGCAGACGACTGGTGGTTTCCCGGCCACTTCCCCGACCGGCCGGTGATGCCGGGTGTGCTGATCGTCGAGGCGATGGCGCAGACCGGTGCGGTCGCGGTCTTGATCCAGGAGCAGAATCGGGGAAAGATCGCGTTCTTCGCCGGGATCGACGACTGCCGCTTCAAGCGAGTCGTCGAGCCGGGGGACACCCTCACGCTCGTCTGTGAGATCGACACGGTCCGCGGCCCGATCGGCCGTGGCAAGGCGACGGCCCACGTCGGCGACGAGCTCGCCGCACGCGGCACGCTGACCTTCGCGGTGGAGCGATGATCGGCGCGGCCTCGGGCGTCCGTATAGGCGTCACCGGTCTCGGTACCCATGTCCCCGAGCGTGTCCTGACGAACGACGAGCTGGCGCAGATCGTCGAGACCTCGGACCAGTGGATCCAGGAGCGCACGGGGATCCGTGAGCGGCGCATCGCGGCGGACGACGAGGCGCTGACGGACATCGCATTGCCGGCTGCCAAAGCAGCCCTTGCCGATGCCGGCGTCGAGCCCGCCGACATCGATCTCCTGATCTGCGCCACCGTGACTCCGGACATGATGTTCCCGACCTCCTCGGCGCTCCTTGCAGATGCCCTGGAGATGCGGAAAGCCGCAGCCTACGACCTCCTTGCGGGCTGTACGGGCTTCGTATATGCGATCGCCCAGGCCTACGGGATGCTCGCTTCGGGGCTCTCGCGTCGCGCGCTCGTCGTGGGGGGTGACGTGCTTTCGAAGATCCTCGACTGGGACGATCGCTCGACGCTCGTGCTCTTCGGAGACGGCGCAGGCGCCGTCGTGATGGAGCCGGTCGAGAGTGGAGGCTTTCTCGGGTTCGAGCTCGGTGCTGACGGCGGCGGTGGCGAAAACCTCTGGTACCCGGGCTCGGGGTCGAGGCGCTTCGACAATCCGGAGGCGATCCTCAAGATGAACGGGCGCGAGGTGTTCAAGTTCGCGACGCGGATCCTGGTCTACTCGGCGGAGCAGCTCCTCCCCGCATGCGGCAAGACTGTCGACGACGTCGACGTCTACATTCCGCACCAGGCGAACAAGCGGATCATCGACTACGCGGTCGCTAAGCTCGGGATCCCCGCGGAGAAGACCATCGTGAATGTCGATCGCTATGGCAACACGTCGTCCGGTTCGATCCCGCTCGCGCTCGAGGACGCGCGTGCGGAAGGCCGGCTGCTCGAC
>DATFEK010000184.1:0-8552 GCA_035251305.1 Gaiellaceae bacterium
CCCGCCGGCGGTCGCAGGGCTCGGACTGCTCGCCGCGTTCGGGCGTTTCGAGCTGCTCGGTCGGGGCCTCTCGGCGGTCGGCGTGGACGTCGCGTTCACCAAGCTCGCCGTCGTTCTCGCGGTGACCTACGTCGCAAGCCCTTTCTACGTCCGGACGGCGATCGCCGCATTCGAGGCCGTCGATCCCGATCTCGTCGCAGCGTCGCGTACTCTCGGCGCCGGGCCAGCCCGAACCTTCGCACGGGTCGCGTTTCCGCTCGCGGCGGGCGGGCTAGGGGCCGGGCTGGCACTCGCTTTTGCGCGAGGCCTGGGCGAGTTCGGCGCCACGATCATGTTCGCCGGCTCGTTGCAGGGTGTCACCCAGACGCTCTCGCTCGCCGTCTACCAGGAGTTCGACGTCGACTTCGAGAACGCCCTTGCGATCGGCGCGCTACTCGTCGTGGCGAGCGCTCTCGTCCTCTTTCTCGCGAAGCTGGTGCCCGCATGGAGACGCTTCGGATCGACCTCGATCACGGTCTCCGCTCCTTCCGTCTCGCGCTGACGCTCGGGATCGGCTCGGAGACGGTCGCGCTCGTCGGCCCCTCCGGAGCGGGCAAGTCGAGCGTGCTCCGCGCCGTTGCGGGGCTGCTGCAGCCGGAGCAGGGCACGGTCGAGCTCGGCGACGAGACCTGGCTCGACACCGGTCGCGGGATCGTGCTGGCTCCCGAGCGCCGGCGGGTCGGCTTCGTCTTCCAGGAGTACGCGCTCTTCCCCCACCTCGACGTGCTCGGGAACGTTGCGTTCGGCGCACGCGACCGCCGCGCGGCGGGTGAGCTCCTCGAACGACTTCATATCGGAGCGCTCGCTCGCGCGCGCCCGGTGGACATCTCGGGCGGCGAGCGCCAGCGCGTCGCTCTCGCCCGAGCGCTCGCGCGTGAGCCGGACGTGCTGCTCCTGGACGAGCCGCTCTCCGCATTGGACATGCACACGCGGGGGACCGTGCGCGCCGAGCTCCACGAGCTCCTCGTCGGCCTCGGCCTTCCGACGATCCTGGTCACCCACGACTTCGAGGACGCGGCGACGCTCGCCGACCGTGTCGGCGTGCTCGTCGACGGCCGGATCCTCCAGCTCGGAACACCCTCGGAGCTCGTCGCCGCTCCGAGCGACGCGTTCGTCGCGAGCTTCGCCGGCGCGAACGTGCTCGGCGGAATTGCGCGGGCCGGTCGAGCCGGTCTGACCGAAGTGACGCTCGACCGCGGCGGCACCGTGCTGACGACGGATGCCGGGGCCGGTCGGGTCGCGGTCGCCATCTATCCGTGGGAGATCTCGCTCTCCCTCGAGTCACCCGACGATTCGGCCGTCAACCATCTGCGCGCCCCGGTCGCTTCACTGGTCTCGCTTGGAAACCGCGTGCGGGTGCGCATCGGACCAATCACGGCCGAGGTGACGGACTCCTCGGCGAAGCGCCTCGGGCTGCGAGAAGGGCTACCTGTGGTCGCCTCGTTCAAAGCGACGGGCGCACGACTCGTTCCCTTCGCGTAACGTCGTCCGCGTGCTCGACGTCGATCCCCCTCTCGAACGAGACGCGCTCGCCGCGGTGTCGATCGCGCTCGAGCGCGCGGGAGTCCGGATCGAGCATCGTCCGACGGCATACTCGAGTGCCTGGCGACGCACGGCCTTGCGCGAGGCGATCGAAGGTATGCCGGCTCGCCCGGCCTACACTCCCTCGCCGCGCAGGACACGTGGCGCGACCCGCGCGTAGTCCAGCCCGGAAACCCACGTCGCGATCAAGGCGGCGAGAAGCGCCCACCAGGCCACGTCGTCGCTCCAAGCTCCTGCGGCTGCGAGCCCCGCGATCGTCGCGGCGATCGCCTGAGCCCATGTCTTCACCCGTCCGAGGTCCCGCGCACCGAGGACGACGCCCCGCTCGACCGCCGCCAGCCTGAGTCCGGACACGAGGAGCTCACGGACGACGATGAGGGCGACCATCCACGCGGGAGCGACACCCTCACCGATCAGCATCACGAGCGCTGCGAGCACCAGAACCTTGTCGGCGACCGGGTCGAGGAGCTTGCCGAGCGGCGAGCTCACGCCGCGCCGGCGCGCGAGCCAGCCGTCGATCTGGTCGGTCGCCATCGCGACGACGAAGACGGCCGTAGCCCAGTACGCGTGATTCGGGAAGTCCCACGCGAACAACAGCACCACGAGCGGTACCGCGGCGACGCGGGCGACCGTGAGCTGGTCCGGGAGGCTCACCGTTCGGGAGAATACGCCTCCCATGGCGGTGTTCGGCAAAGTCCTCGTTGCCAATCGCGGCGAGATCGCGGTGCGGATCTTCCGCACGCTTCGCGAGCTCGGGATCGGGACGGTCGCCGTCTACTCGGAGGCGGACCGCAACAGGCTGCACGTCGTCGGGGCTGACGAGGCATACCTGATCGGCCCAGGGCCGGCTGCGCAGTCCTACTTGCGCGGTGACCGCATCGTCGACGCGGCCATGCGTTCCGGAGCGGGGGCGATCCACCCCGGCTACGGCTTCCTTGCAGAGAACGCCGATTTCGCGCGCGAGGTCGAGCAGGCGGGCCTCGTCTGGATCGGCCCGCCGCCCGAGGCCATCGAGGCGATGGGCTCGAAGATCGCCGCCCGTGAGCGAATGCGGTCGGCCGGTGTCCCGATCATTCCCGGCACGACGCAGCCCGCGCAGACTGCTGACGAGGCGCGCGCCGCTGCTGCCGAGATCGGCCTGCCCGTCGCGATCAAGGCGTCGGCGGGCGGAGGTGGCAAGGGGCTCAAGATCGTGCGAGCCGTCGAGGAGATCGACCGCGCCTACGACGCTGCCCGCCGCGAGGGAGAGGCGTACTTCGCCGACTCGGCTGTGTATCTCGAGCGCTACGTGGACGACCCACGCCACGTCGAAGTGCAGATCCTGGCCGACGATCACGGCAACGTCATCCACCTCGGCGAGCGCGACTGCACGATCCAGAGGCGTCACCAGAAGCTCGTCGAGGAGACGCCGTCCCCGGCCGTCGACGACTCTCTGCGAGCGGAGATCGGGCAGATCGCAGTCGACGCGGCGCGCGCGGTCGGCTACCGCTCGGCCGGGACGATCGAAGGCCTGCTCGCCCCGGACGGGTCGTACTACTTCCTGGAGATGAACACCCGTGTGCAGGTCGAGCACACGGTGACGGAGGCGGTGACCGGGCTCGACATCGTCCGCGAGCAGATCCTGATCGCTGCCGGAGAGCCGATCTCCTTCACCCAGGAAGACGTCGTGTTGCGCGGGCATGCGATCGAGTGCCGGATCAACGCCGAGGACGTCACGCGTGGCTTCCTTCCCGCGCCGGGGCGGGTCACGGCCTACCGCGAACCTTCGGGAAGCGGCGTCCGCGTCGACTCTGGAGTCGTCGCGGGCGACGAGATCTCGGATCTGTACGACCCGCTGATCGCCAAGCTCATCGTGCACGACGTCGATCGAGAGCGAGCGCGGCGCCGGATGCTGCGGGCGCTCGACGAGTTCTTGATCGAAGGGCCGGCAACGCTCCTCGGGTTCCACACGGCTCTCCTGACGACGACATGCTTCATCGACGGAGAGACGTGCAACGGCGTCGTGGAGTCGGAAGCGCTCGCGAAGCGTGCACAAGAGCTCGACGCGCGGTCGCGTGAGAAGACCCGCGCCGGCTCGTCACCCGACGGCGCTCGTGGCCGCACGCGCGAGCGCCTCGTGACGGTCGAGCTCGACGGCCGCCGGCACGAGGTTCGCCTCCACACCGCGGAGCCGCCGTGGGCGGACCTGGCGCGCCGCCACAAGGAACGAAGCAAGGGTCTCATGGGCGCCGAGACGGGAGCGGTCTCGAGCCCGATGCAGGGGACGGTCCTGGCCGTCAACGTCGCCGACGGCGATGCGATCGAGGCGGGGGGCCTCATCTGTGTCGTCGAGGCCATGAAGATGGAGAACGAGATCGTCTCCCATCGCGACGGGGTCGTCTCGGCATTGAACGTGACGCCCGGCGAGCAGGTCTCGCACGGTCAGCTCATCTGTGTCGTATCCGAACGATGAACGCCGTTCGCTGCTCCGAGAGCTCGCTCGCGGCAGGCGAATCCCTCGCCGGGACCGCGACGACTGCAGAGCATTGGCTCCTCGTCGAGGTTCCGGGGACCTGGCCGCGTGACGTCTCCATGGAGGGAGCGCTGCCCGAGCCCGCCCTCGAGGGCGTGAGCGCGTGGCTCGAGGAGACGGCGGGCTCGCGGCTCCTGTTCGTACGGCGACCTGGGATTTCGGCAGCTCGGAGTCTCGTCTTCGTGATCCGGGCTGCAGAGTCGGCGACGGAGGTGAGGCGCATCGAGCTCGCGGAGGCGACCGACCTCGCCGACGTCGACCTCGCCTCCGACGGCGACCTGACGGATCGGCAGCTCGTTCTCGTCTGTGGGCACGGAACCCGCGACGCCTGCTGTGCTCTCCACGGCACCGCGGTCTACGGCGCACTCGCGGGGCGGCTGGACGACGAGGGGCTCTGGATCTCGTCCCACCAGGGCGGACACCGCTTCGCGGCGAACGTTCTCGTGCTTCCCGCGGGGCTCCAGTTCGGCCGGGTCGAGCCCGGTGCCGCAGCGTACGTCGTCGCCCGGGCGCTCGCCGGCCGGATCGTGCTCGACCACTACCGCGGACGAACCTGCTACGCGTCCTCCGCGCAGGCGGCCGAGCGCGCGGTGCGGGCCGCCGGGGCGCTGGAGGGTGTCGCGGATCTACGCCTTGCCGAGATCGACGGCGCGCGCATTCGGTTCCGATCGTGGGACGGGTCGGAGCACGTCGCGCTCGTCGAGGAGGTCGTCGGCGCTCGAGTGCCTGCAAGCTGCGGGGCCGAGCCGGAGAGCCAGAGGGCCTTCAACGCGCGGATTCTCTGATCGGTCCTTGGCTCACCGGCGTAGGCGGTGCGCCTCGTCGGTGATCCACACGACCGTCTCGTCCAACGCGTCCGGAGGCTTGCCCACGGCAATGAGCGTGCCGAACACGACGCGAGCCCAACTTTCGGCGACGAGCGCGCCGTTCGCCGAGATCTCGCCTTCCCACGCTGCGTCGGGGTCGAGAATCTTGGGCAGAACGGGCTCGTACGACGTCGCGGCTCGAACGGCGGGCAACGTCCCGGCGCTGTTGCGCTCCTCGAGCTCGTCGAGATCGCCCGTCGTGAAGAGCTGCAGCCCGAACGTGCCATCCGGGATCGCACCGGGAACCAGCTCCCAGGCGACCGACGACGCGTTCTCGACGCCGACTCGTGCGCGCCAACCGGTCGGCGTGACCTCGAGCGAATCGACGGTGAACACGACTTGCTCGCCGGGTGGGCCGTACGTCTCGCGCCACCCGAGATTGGCTGTCTGGGGCCCGGCGGCGACGCCCGTGTCGGGTGCTTCCTCGCTGCCCCGGAGCCTCGAGGCGTTCGACGCGAGCGCGATGCCCGCCAGAGTGGCGCCGAGCGCGACGAGGACGATGACCGTGGTTCGGCTCAACTCGATCATGCTCGCACAGAAGGAACCTGCTCCCCGGCTCGTCCGCGAAGCGGGCACGGTGTGGGCCTTGGGAGAACCCGAGACGTTCCCGCAGCATCGGCCGGCGACCGGAATGTGCGTTAGTTTGATTCCGGTCCCGCGCAGACCCAGCTAGACTCGCCCGCGCTTTGGACCTCTACGAGTACCAGGGGAAGGAGCTCTTCGGACGCTACGGCATCCCGGTCTCGGAAGGGCGACTGGCGACGACTCCCGCGGAGGCCCGCGCAGCGGCCGACGAGCTCGGGACCCCCGTCGTGGTCAAGGCCCAGGTGCTGACCGGAGGGCGAGGCAAGGCCGGCGGCATCAAACTCGCCGACACGGCCGCAGATGCCGAAGCGCGCGCCGGGGAGATTCTCGGACTCGACATCCGCGGGCACGTCGTCACCAAGCTCTGGATCGAGCACGCTTCGGACATCGCGCGCGAGTACTACCTCTCGCTCACTTTCGATCGGAGCGCGAAGAAGCCGCTCCTCATGTTCACGACGCAGGGCGGGATCGACATCGAGGAGGTGGCAGCGTCGAGCCCGGACGCACTCGTGCGCCTTCACATCGACCCGCTGGAGGGCTGCCATCCCTGGCACGGGAGGCGTCTCGTGTACGAGGGTGGCGTCACCGAGCCTTCCGAGCAGAAACAGATCGCGGCGATCGTGGGAAAGCTCTACCAGACCTTCGTCGGATGCGATGCGATGCTCTGCGAGATCAACCCGTTGATCGTGACGCCGCAGGGAGAGGTACGCGCGCTCGACTCCAAGTTCACGGTCGACGACAATGCGCTGTTTCGGCAGCCCGCGATCGCCGAGATGCGCGACGTCTCCGCTGCCGATCCGCTCGAGGCGCTGGCGCGAGAGAAGGGGGTCACGTACGTCAAGCTCGACGGCGAGGTCGGGGTCCTCGGGAACGGCGCCGGCCTGACCATGTCGACCGTCGACGTCGTGACGTTCGTCGGTGGCCGGCCCGCGAACTTCTGCGACCTCGGAGGGGGTGGGGACGCCCAGGGGGTCGTGGACGCCCTCGAGGTGATCACGAGCGACGCTCAGGTGCGCGCGATCTTCTTCAACATCTTCGGCGGAATCACGCGCTGCGACGAGGTTGCGCGCGGGATCCTGCAAGCGGTCGGGCAGATGGGAATCGAGTATCCGATCGTCGTCAGACTGGACGGGACGAACGCCGAGGAGGGCCGTCAGATCCTTCGAGATGCCGCGCTTCCGAACCTGCACGCGGAGGCGACGATGCTCGAGGGGGCTCGCCGCGCCGTGGAGCTGGCCGCGTAGAGATGGCGATCCTGGTCGACACCGAGACGCGGCTCGTCGTGCAGGGTCTGACGGGCTCCGAGGGGCGGTTCCACGGGCTTCGGAACCGCTCGCACGGGACGAACGTCGTCGCGGGCGTCACGCCGGGCAAGGGCGGACAGGACGTCGAGGGCATTCCGGTGTTCGACACTGTCGCCTCCGCGGTGAACGAGACCGGCGCAAACACGGCGATGGTCTTCGTCCCCGCGCCGTTCGCGGCAGACGCCATGTACGAGGCGATCGACGCCGGAGTCGCGACCGTCGTCTGCATCACCGAAGGCGTTCCGGCCCATGAGATGTTGCGGCTCCATGCCTACATCCGCACGCGAGCGGTGGTCCTCATCGGGCCGAACTGTCCCGGCGCGCTTTCGCCGGGGAAGGCAAACGTCGGGATCATTCCGGCCGAGATCTTCCGCGAGGGCTCCGTAGGGCTCGTTTCCCGGTCGGGAACCCTCACCTACCAGATCGGGCACGAGCTCACGCAGCTCGCCCTCGGGAATTCGACGATCGTGGGGATCGGGGGCGACCCGGTCGTGGGCTCGTCGTTCCTGGAGATCCTGGCGCTGTTCGAGGCCGACCCGCAGACAGAGCAGGTGGTCATGGTCGGCGAGATCGGGGGCGACGAGGAGGAGAAGGCCGCGGCGTTCATCGAGTCGCAGATGACGAAGCCGGTCGTCGCCTACATCGCCGGCTTCACCGCACCGCCCGGGAAGACGATGGGGCATGCGGGGGCGATCATCTCGGGCTCGGCAGGGACGGCCGAGGCGAAGAAGGTCGCGCTCGAGGAGAAGGGAATTCGCGTCGGCACGACGCCGACGGAGACCGCTCAGCTCGTCGCCGAGGTCAGCGCGGACTGAGGTCGTGGGGGGCGCGGGAGGGAGCCGCGCGCCGTTGCGAGCGGTGACGGGGTTGGCACGGTTCTGACGCGGACCCGTGTCCCATCGTCGACGACTTCCTCGATACGCTGACCGCAGGGGTCCCGGGGATCCCCTGGGGGTGGTTGTGGACCGCGGTAGTGGTGGCGTCGGTCGCCGTGTACAGTCGCCGTCCGTGGAGATCAGGAATCGTGATCGCGACGCGGTTCCGTTCAGGACGAAGGACGGCTCGACGATCCGCGAGTACCTCCATACGGGCCGCCAGTCGCTCGCCGAGGCCTCACTCGCCCCGGGACAGGCGACCGACCGGCACTATCACCGCCGAAGCGAGGAGATCTACCTCGTGGTCGAAGGCGCCGGCCGAATCCGCGTCGGTGACGACGAGCGCGACGTCGACGCCGGCGATGCGGTGCTGATCCCGCCCGGCGCATGGCACGACATCGTCGGCCGGGAGCAGGGGGTGCGCTTCCTCTGTATGTGCGTACCGCCGTACTCGGACGAGGACACGTACTTCACGTAGGGCGGACGGAGCTCCACGACGTCGGCCACGGATCACTCGTCTGCGACTGGGGCTTGATCGGAGTTGGCGCGCCGCCGAGGGGCGGTCACACCAAGCCGGGCGCCGCACGTGCGCGTGGCGCCGGCTTGAAAGCCTGTGACGGGCGAGGATGGCGATCCGACGTCGTGTCGGGGCCGTCAGCCGGCTCGCGTGAGTTTCCGTTGAGCATCTAGGGTCTCCGAGATGACGCCGACGCCGATCTCGTTCGCCCGCGGCGCCCCCGCGCCCGATCTCATTCCGGCTGCCGAGCTCGCCGAGTGCGCGTACGCAGTCGCCCGGCGTGAAGGCTCGACACTCTTCGCCTACGGGCCT
>DATFEK010000187.1:0-3501 GCA_035251305.1 Gaiellaceae bacterium
TCCGGGAGCGAGACGTAACCGAGGTTCCGGGCGATGTTGAGGTTCTTGCGCATCGAGCGGCCGATCACCGCCACCTTTCGCCCACACTCCACGGCGACGTCCGCCGCCTGCTGCATGCGATGGATGTTCGATGCGAACGACGCCACCAGGATGCGTCCCGTCCGGAGCGGGAAGAGGGTACGAAACGCCTCGCCGACGAGCCGCTCGGAGCCCGTGTTCCCCGGTCGCTCCGCGTTCGTCGAGTCGCCGAGGAGGAGATCCACTCCCCGGTTCCCGATCTCGGCGAGCTTGCCGACGTCGGTCTTCAGCCCGTCCACGGGCGTGTGGTCGAGTTTCCAGTCGCCGGTGTGGAGGACGCGCCCCGCCGCGGTCTCGATGACGAGCGCGACCGAGTCGGGGATGGAGTGCGCGACTCGCACGAGCTCGACGGTGAACGGTCCGAGTTCCAGCGGATCGTCTCCGGGCTCGGCGTCCACGAGCTCGGCGGCCTGACCCACCCCGTGCTCGTCCAGCTTCGACTTGACGAGCCCGAGCGTGAGACGTGTCGCGACGACGGCTTCCACCTCGACCTCGCGGAGGAGGTACGGGAGCCCTCCGACATGGTCCTCGTGCCCGTGCGTGAGGACGACCGCGCGGACCCGGCGGCCCTCGAGGTAGCCGATGTCCGGGAGCAGGAGATCGACACCGAGATGTTCGTCGCGCGGGAACGCGAGCCCGGCGTCGACGACGATCAGCTCGCCGGCCGTCTCGTACACGGTCATGTTCTTGCCGACCTCGCCGAGGCCGCCGAGCGGGATGATCCGCAGCGCATCGCTCATGTCCGCTGAGTCTACGGCCGCGAGCAGGCGAGCAAGGTGCTTAGACAGGTGCCGTCTGGAGCAGACCGAGGCGTTCGAGGCAGCCGCGAACGGCGTCCTGTTCGTCGTCCGTCGCGGCCACGAGCGGGAGCCGCAGGCCGCCGACGTCGTGCCCGAGCAGGTTGAGAGCGCACTTGATCGCGATCGGATTCCCGACGACGCGCAGGAGGTCGATCGACGGCGCGAGCTCCCGGTCGAGCTCGCGCGCCCCGTCGACATCCCCGGAGCGATAGAGGCGAACCATCTCCTTCACCTGCGGTCCGACGACGTGCGTGTGCACGCAAACACCTCCGAGCCCGCCGAGCTCGAGGAACGGGAAGACGAGGTCGTCGTCGCCCGCGTACAGGTCGAGCCCGAGCTCCACGATCGCGCGCGCCTGCCCGAGATCGGGGTTCGCCTGCTTGACGGCCCGCACGGTGGGAATCTCCGCGAGCCGCGCGATCGCCTCCGTCTCGAGGTTGAGCACGACGCGGCCCGGAATGTTGTACGCGACGATCGGCCGGTCCGACATCGCGGCGATCGCCTCGAAGTGCGCGACGATCCCGCGAACCGGAGGCTTGTTGTAGTACGGCGTCACGACGAGGAAGCCGTGGACGCCGATCTCGTGTGCGCGCGCGGTCAGGTGGACCGAGTGCTCGGTCGAGTAGGTACCCGTGCCGGCAACGATGCTGGCACGGTCACCGACTTCGTCCACCGCAGCTTCGTACAGCTGGAAACGCTCGTCGTCCGAGAGCGTGGGCGACTCCCCGGTGGTGCCCGTGACGACGAGACCGTCCGATCCCGACTCGACCAGATGGGTCGCGAGGGCGCGAAACCGCTCGAGGTCGACCGATCCGTCAGCCTTGAACGGCGTGACCATTGCGGTCAGGATCTCTCCCAGCACGTTCTCGATTCTACGAGACGAAAGGCAGGCATCCTCCATGATCGAGGAGTTTCGCGACTTCCTGATGCGTGGCAGCCTTCAGTCGATCTTCTCGAGCGCGCGCTCGAACGGTCCGCGTAACGCGTCGTCGAGGAAGACGAAGCGGATCTCGTCGAAGCGATCCTCGAGCTCGCGAACTGCACCGAGTGCGACTGGCGCCGCGAGCTCGACCGGGTATCCGTAGATCCCGGTCGAGAGCGCCGGGAACGCGATCGTGCGGCAACCCAGCTCCTCGGCGGCCTCGAGGGAGCGGCGGTAGGCCGATGCGAGGAGCTTCGGCTCGCCGCTATCTCCTCCACGCCACACCGGGCCGACCGCGTGGATGACATAGCGCGCAGGAAGGCGACCGGCGCCCGTCGCCTTCGCGTTGCCTGTCGCACACCCGCCCAACCGCGCGCACTCCTCGAAGATCTCGTCCCCGCCCGCACGGCGGATCGCGCCGCAAACGCCGCCGCCCGGCGCGAGCGCTTCGTTCGCCGCATTGACGATCGCATCGACGCGCTGCTGAGTGAGATCGCCGACGACGAAGGTGATCACAGGAGGGCGTCGAGCCCGACCGTGAGACCCGGTGGAAGCTCCCGCACCCTCTCGAGCGCGAGTAGGACTCCCGGGACGAACGCCTCACGAGACGTCGTGTCGTGTCGAATGGTCAGCGTCTCCCCCGGCCCGCCGAAGATCACCTCGTGGTGCGCGACGAGCCCGGGCAGCCGCACCGAATGGATCGCCGGTGAGGTTCCCATGCGCTCCGCGGTCGCTTTCGCCGTGCCGGACGGCGCGTCCCGTTTCGTGTCGGCGTGCAGCTCGACGATCTCGGCTCGGGGAAACGCCTTCGCAGCGGCGGCCGCGAAGCGCATCATCAAGACCGCCCCCTGGGCGAAGTTCGGCGCGTGGAAGCACGGCACTCCGGCCTCCCGGGCGCGCGCATCGAGAGCCTCGAGGTCGAAGCCCGTCGTCCCGATCACCGCAGGCACACCTGCGACGACACACCGCTCGACATTGGCGACGACCACATCCGGGCGCGTGAAGTCCACCGCGGCGTCGCAGCCGTCGGGCCCGAGGCTCCGAGCGTCGACGATCTCGTGCCCCGCGGCGCTCAGTGCGGGGCCGAGAATCACGCCGACCTTCCCCTGCGCGCCGTAGAGCGCGACGCGCATTGGACCTAGGCCGCCCTCGACAGCAACCCGGGATTGGCGCGGGCAACCGCATCGCGGAAACGACCCTCGTCCGGGCCGATTCCGGCCGCAGAGAGGCGGGCGGGAGCGAGGAGCTCGTTGGCCAGCTCCGCAACCTCTTCGCCCGAGACCGCCTCGAGCCGGCGAACGATCTCCTCTGGCCGCAGCAGCGGTGTGCCTGTGACCGTGGCCTTCCCGAGGCGCGTCATCCGGTTCGAGGTGGACTCGAGCGACAGGAGAAGCCGTCCCTTGAGGTTCTCCTTCGCGCGCACGAGCTCGTCACGGCGGACGTTCCCGGCCGCAACATCCGCGAGCTCGGAGACGGCGATCTCGAGGCACTCCGACAGGTTCTCCTCACGGGTGCCCACGTAGAGACCGATCTGCCCGGCGTCGGCGTACTGCGAGGAGTAGGTGTAGACGGAGTAGGCCATCCCCCGCTTCTCGCGGATCTCCTGGAAGAGCCGCGAGGAGGCCGAACCGCCGAGTATCGCGTCGAGGAGCGAGGCGGCAAAGCGACGCTCGTCCATTCGAGCGATGCCCGGTGCGCCCA
>DATFEK010000189.1:0-5548 GCA_035251305.1 Gaiellaceae bacterium
CTCAGGCGGAACTCGATAGAGGAACGAGATGAGATCCGGCTCCCAGTAGGGATGCACGAGCTCGGCCCCGGCTCGCCGCCCGAACTCGAAGTCGTGCTCCCTGTCCGCGGCGATGAGCGGGTGGTCCACAATCAAGTTCCCATCCGCTGAGTAGAAGGTGAATCGCCCGCCGAGCTTCGGCCGATCGACGAAACGTCGTATGTCGGCCTCGCGGCGCGCCTTCACCTCCGCACCGAGCGCGGGATCCGGCGCGACCCACGCCACCTCGGCTGCGGCGATCACTCGACGTCGCCGCGCCCACAGGACTTCTGGCGCATGCGTGGCAAGGAACCGGCGCGTGTGGAAAGCGAGTACCTCCCTCAGCCCGTACCTCCACAGCATGTACCGCAATGCGGGAAGAGTCGAGGCGGAGAACGATGCGAGCCTCGAACGCGTGAACCAGACGAGGTTGCGAATCTGGAGGGACTGAATGAAATCGGCGGCGAGGTGGAGGTCCACCGTAAGCCACTCATCGCCCCCCGCGCCGGTCATGATCACGCGCGCGCCCCTGTTGACGGCTTCCTCAGCCAGAGACTGGTACGCGCCCGCCCATATGTACGTCCGCGGCAAGGGCCACTCGGCGCTGAGCTCCAGCGCCCGGCGGATGAACCCGGACGGCGCGACGCTGTCCTCGAGGCCGAGCATGAGCTGAGGAAGTCCGAGCGCCTTCGCGACGCCGCGCTGTACCTCCTCCTCGTTCGCTTCGGGTGCCGGGAAGGCAAGCGACAATGCCCACGGCGCCGCGACGCCTCGTCGGTCGGTCAGATCGCGCGCCACGGCGGCGATGCTCACCGAGTCGAGCCCGCCGCTGAGGAACACGCCGCAACTCCCGAGGTCGAGGCAGCGCGAGACGGACCGCTCGAGCAATCGATCGAACTCGAAGAGCTCGTCCTCTTTGGCCCAACCCTGTTTCTCTAGGTCGTCGACCGGATCCCAGTACTTGCTCGAGGAGACGCCGTCACTCGTAACCCGGAAGACGCGGCCCGGGAGGACGCGCCGGATGCCCTCGAGGGCGGTCTCCTCGGCGATGGGGTAGCGCGCGTAGAGCGACTCGACGAGTACGGCGCGGTTCGGCGCGCGCGAGACGCCGGGCTGCGCCAGCAGCGTCTTAGGAGATGGCGCGAACAGGGTCTCGCCACCCGCTTGTGCGTAGAACAGCGGCTCCGTTCCGAGATGATCGCGAGCAGCAAGGAGACAGTCCCGTTCGGCGTCCCAGATGAACAGCGCGAAGATGCCGCGAAGCCAGCGAAAGGCGCCCTCGCCCCATCGCCGGTATGCGTAGAGAACCAGCTCGGCATTGCTCTCCGTGACGGGGTCCAGCCCGAGTTCTCGCGCAAGGTCCCCGCGCTCGAAGAGCACTCCGCGGAACGCGACCTTCAGCCCGTCCCCGTCGGATGTGCTCGCTCGGGGGTCGGGGGCACCGCCGTCGATTCGCTCGAGCCGGAGGTCAGCTCCGGCAGGCGTGCGACGATAGCGCGCGAGCCAAGAGACGTAGCGCGTCTGGGAGACGTCGACCGCCTGCGCTGTCTGTGCCGTCACGCCGGCTCGACGAGCCCTCGCTGCTTGAGCTCGTCCACGAGGGTCTCGCGCTCGCGACGTACTTTCTCGGGGTCGACGTCGTACTCGTCGGCGAGCGTCGCATCGATGGCTTCAAGGTCGTGCCCCTCGCCCAGTAGCTCCCAGGCTCGGGCCCCCGTCGAGTTGAGTGAGTACATCTCGTCGGACTGAAGATTTACGAGCACGACGTCGTCGCCGACTCTTCGACTGACGACGTCCTTGCTCGGCCGTAGGTTCTCCCCACCCATGCCTCTCCTCTGCTCGGCGCGTCCTCTTATCTGCAACCTAGCTCATGGCCGTAGGGTCGGCCGACAGTTCCGAGCGCAGCACTGAGAGAAAGTTTGGACCGGCCTTGAACCACCCTGCGAACACGGTTCGTCCAGTCCTGCCGCCTACGGGAAGCACTCGATGCTCGAGGTGTGTGCCGATCTCGAACAGGAGCGCGTCCCCGACGTGATCGCTTCTGACCCGGACGGTCTCGCCTGTCCTGCGATCGCGTATCTCGAGTGCTCCGCCCTCGTAGGCTCGCCTTCCGAGATTGATGCTCATCGCCACGAGCCGGCCATCGCCGACGTCGCCATGCCATGAGTCGTAGTGCTCGGTCGATGGCTCCAAGCGGTAGACCCGGCCATCGAAGTGACCGATCGGGTCGCAGCCCGTGATCGATCTCACGACCTCGAGCACGCGTTGGTCGTTCACGAGCAGCAGGAGCCAGGCGAGCGTGCCGTTCACCTCCATGCAGTCTTCGACTCCGATTCCGTCGTGCTCGCGCCGGTAGAAGTCCGCGATCTCGATTCGGCTCGCGATCTCTTCGGCGAGAGCGGGCTCGAGGAGGTGTGGAATCACGAGGCAGTGCCGACGCCCGAACCCGTCTCGCAGACGCGCCAATTCTTCCTGCGCCGGAACCAAGAGCTGCTCGGAAGGCAACATGGATGCCGCCATGCGAAGCATTGAGGCTGAATGGTAGAGGTGACCTTCAAGCGACAGCTGGCGACTGTCGACGACTTCTTTGGGGACAGGGAATTCCTCGTCGGCTCGAGTTTCCCGCCTCTTCCGGCCGGCGGGTGGGCCGTCATCCCCGTGTCATTCCTACTCACGCACAACTAACTCGGGCGACACCTCACAGGGCATCAGAGGCGCACCGCTCCGGGCCCAACGGGCTGGACGTCGCAGTGCACCGGGCCGTCGAGCGCCTCAGGCAGGCGCTCGACGGCCCGGATCGATAGAGACCGCTAGCCTCGTCCTCGCCGTTCTAAGTGCACGGCCCGAGGTCGGGCGGGACAGGGTCGCCGTGCGCCACATGGGCGGGCACCGCGTTCACGCTCACACTGATTATGTGTGCGTTACCCGGGTTCCCGGGCGGGATGTGGCAGATCAGCACCTTGTCCTCGTACTGATCGTCGGGCGGACTCGGGTCGTCAGGACACGGTCCGAGCGAGTCGCCCTCGTGCTCCTCCAGATGGTGCGGTACTGCACTCGCGCCTATGGTGATCGTCTGCGGGTTGTCGGGATTCCCAGGCGGAACGTGGCAGATCGTCACCTTGTCTTCGCCGCCCTGTCCGTTCGCCTGAGAGCTCGACTGCGATTGGGAGCTGTTCCCGTTATCCGGCTTGTTCGACTGCTCCGGCCCGGTGACGAGCGATGTCACTGCCGTCGTTCCTCCTTGGACGGCGCTTGCCGCGTAGCCGATGCCGCCCGTCAGCGCGAACGCGAGGACGAGCAACGCCGTGAAGCCGCCGGCGAGTGCGACACTCCAGCCCCTTCGAGGGACCGGTACCGCTCCGAGGCGTCCGGCGAGACGAGAGACGAACTCGTCCGGTGGTTGCGGACGCTCGGCTTCGAGACGCCTCTCGAGGTGATCTCGCCTACCTCTGAATCTCATGTTCCCTCCCCTGCTCGGATGCATTCGGGTTCTACGTAGGGACTACCGCTAGGGAGGGCTGTTTCTTACACCGAGTTGCTCGCGAAGCTGCTCGATCGCCCCCGCGAGCGGATTGAGCGATCTCGCGCGCTCGAGCGCGCGCCGCTGCGCCTCGCCCTCGCTGGAGAGGGCGAGGCCGAGCCAGAGCTCCCAATCACCGTCGTCCTTCGCGAGCGCGGCGCGGTAGAGCCGGCGAGCCCGCTCGAACGACCCGTCGGCGAGAGCGGCGTCCGCCTGACGCTCGAGCGCATCCGTCGACCAGGGCGCCCAGCGCTCGGCGCGGCGAGCATCGGCTGCGGCCTCCGCGGTGTCGCTCCGATCGAGTGCGGCGGAGGCCTGGCCGAGGTAGCGGTTGCTCGTCAGCGTGACGAAGGACACGACGCTGAGAACAGCGATGAGAGCGAGGAGCGCGGCACGCGGTCCAGCACCGAGTGTCCAGCGACGGATGCCCATGGCTCCGGGTGCGAGCAGGAGCACTCCCGCACACGTGAGCCCGACGATGATCACAGCGGGCATCTCCCAGTCCCAGTCGACCGCCGCGTGCACTGCGATGGCGGTGAACCCTCCCAGGGCAGGTGCGACGAGCGGGCTTCGGCGAGCACGAACCGCGGCGGCGAGCGGCACGACAACGATCCCGAGTAGCGCGACGAGTCCAAACGGCCCTAGTTCGGCGAGGGTCTCGAAATAGAGGCCATGCGCGTCGCGGACCTTGAGCGGAACCTCGCGATGCTCGAGCCACCAGCGCTCGAAGGTGCCGGCGCCCGAGCCGAGCGCGGGGTGCGCGCGGGCATCGCGGAGAGTGGACTCCCACGTCTCCAGCCGTCCGTTTCCGGAGAGGCTGAAGAGCCGCCTCGTCTGGTCGCCCCTGACATTCGGCGACGACTGCTTGATCGAGTCGACCGCGCGTCGGTATGACTCGGCGGGCCCTCCGTAGGCGGTGATCAGGCTCGCGACGCAGGTGATGAGGGCGAGCGTGAGCACGGCGCCGTATGCAAGCCGCACGCCGCGTCCCACGCTGACCCGGTCCGAGACGAGCGCGAAGGTCACCGTGACAGCAGCCGCCACGACGGCCAGGACGGCGATGGTGAGAGCGAGCCTGCTGCCCTCCTCCGACGCGTCCGCAAGCGCGGAGAACTCGGTCGTCAGGCTTGGCGACTCGTACGCTTGCCACACCGCGAACGCCGGCCAGGGCGCGACGAGCAGCAGTGTCGTCACGAGCTGGAGCCGGCGAGGATCGACGACGATCGCGACTGCGAGGCCTGCGGCGAGCGCGAGCCAGCCGCCTCGTCCGAACGTGAAGTAGAGCACCGGAATCAGGAGCACGAGACTCGCTGCCGAGAGCGCGCGCACGACGACGTTGCGGGCTCGGGCCGCGAGGCCGACCGCGAGCACGCTGCCTGCGGCGACGAAGACCGAGAGCGCGTTCCAGTAGCCGAGCGGTTCCGACAGCCGGTAAGTGACGTAGGAATCGAAGCTGCCCACACGATCAGGAAGCAGTCGTGTCGCCAGGGCGTACGCAGCGACGCTCACGATGGCCGCGAGCAAGGCAGGCAACAGGAACGGGAGGCCGCGCCTCCCCAGGACGGCAAGAGCGAAGGCGAACGAGACGTAGACGATCGTCCGCTCGACCTCGTACATCGTCTGCGTCGTCGTCGAGGACCACAGCAGCGATGCCGCCGTCCAAGCAAGGAGCGCGAGCCACGAGCCGAGGTAGGCGACCTCGAGCCTCCCGAACGAGACGCGGCGTCCGGCGATGAGCCCGATCGCCCCTGCCCAGAGGAAGGCGAGCGCCGCCCACCCCCAGGAGCTCGGGTAGTAGCTGCCGTTGGGTGCGGCGACCGCGACAATGGCGACGAAGAGACCAAGCGGGACGAGGACGGCGGCGGGCTCGATGGCCAGCGCTCGCGGCGTCTCGCGGGCCGGAAGCGGCGGTACGACACTGTTCGACATCGCCGGAATCAGCGTACTCTCGACCGTCAGCCGACGTTTACGGCATCCGAGGACGGGTAGTCACGGCGAATTCGAGAAAGG
>DATFEK010000194.1:0-5773 GCA_035251305.1 Gaiellaceae bacterium
CGAGTTTTCGTCAGCGGGGAGACGGCCGAGGAGATCGACTACCGCGACCTCTCGACCCGCTGGCTACCGCGAATCCTCCTCTTCGTGCTCGCTCTGAGTTTCGTTCTCCTGACCATCGCGTTCCGCTCGATCGTCCTCGCGCTGAAGGCGATCCTCCTGAACCTGCTCGTCGTCGGTGCGGCGTACGGCCTGACGGTGCTCGTGTTTCAGAAGGGCGTCGGAAACGAGCTTCTCGGCCTGCTCCAGGTGGAGGCGGTCACTCCGTGGGTCCCGTTGTTTCTGTTCTCGGTCCTTTTCGGACTCTCGATGGACTACCACGTCTTCCTACTCTCGAGGATCCGCGAGCGCTACCTGCAAACAGGCGATAACACCGAGGCCGTCGCGCAGGGAGTCGGTACGAGCGCTCGCGTGATCACGGGCGCGGCGCTGATCATCATCGCCGTCTTCGCCGGCTTCGCCTCCGGCGACCTGGTCGAGACGCAGCAGGTCGGATTCGGGGTCGGAGTCGCGCTTCTGATCGACGCGACGATCGTGCGCTCGGTGCTCGTTCCCGCGAGCATGACACTGCTCGGCCGTTGGAATTGGTACCTCCCGTCCTGGCTCGAGTGGCTCCCCGACCCGCACATCGAGCACGAGCTGGGCTCGACCTATGTCAGCTCGGCGAGCGCCTGACGCACCTTGGAGAGGCGTGCTTGCAGCTCGGTGGTCCGAGCGAGATCGGCACCGCTCAGGTCGCGCTTCAACTTCCGCTCTCGAAGCCGCAGGAGCAGCTCTGCCCCCGTCCGCTCGTCGATCGCCTCCTGCGCCGCCCGCGCATCGAGCTCGGCCCGGAGGGCGGTCAGATCGCCATCGTCGTTGCCGGAGACGAGCATCGCTCTGAATCGTCGGCTCGTGTCCGAGTCGAAATGCTCCGGCGTGAGCTCCGCAAGACCGCGCACGAGCGCCGCGTGCGCGACGCAGGCCGCCAGGACGTCGCGCTCGAGACGATCGCCCGCGTCGAGCAGACGCGGCGCGTCCTGACCGGATCGCACCCCTCTGCCCCGCCCCGGCGCGAGCCCGGCGAGCGTCTCGCGAGGAAGATCGAGCCGGTCCGCGAGCAGCCGGAGCGCCTCTTGCCGCTCGGGTGAGTCCTCGGCCTTTGCGAGCACCTCGCGAGCCCTCACGAACGCCTCCTGTCGGTCAGCCGCACGCTCGATCTCGAGACGCACGCGGTAGACGAGGTAACTCTCTGCGTCCGAGAGCCGATCGGCGAATCCTTCGGGCGCGTCGGCCGGATCCTGACCACTGGCGAGCGTCACCACTCTCACGTCGAAGCCCTGCCGGACCGCGAGCTCCATGCCGCGAAGCGTCGCCTCCTGGCCGGCCGCGTCGGCGTCGAAGCACAGGAAGACCTTCTTCGTCAGCCTCCCGAGCTCCCTCAGCTGGCGCTCCGTCAATGCGGTGCCCATGGACGCGACCACCGGCTCGAACCCGGCCTGCCGGAGGGCGATCACGTCCGTGTTGCCCTCAACGACCGCGGCGTAGTCCTGCTTTCCGATCGCGGTCTTTGCGAGATGCAGGCCGTACAGGATCGACCCCTTGTGGAAGAGGTCGCCCTCCGGCGAGTTCACGTATTTGCCCTTCAGCGGATCGTCGTCGCGCAGCTTGCGCGCCTGGAAGCCGACGACGCGCCCCCGCGCGTCGGCGAGCGGAAACATGAGCCTCTGCGGGAAGTAGTCGCTACCCCGCGTCGTGACCAGGCCTGCGGACTTCAGCTCGTCGAGCGTGAACCCGCGCTCCCCGGCTTTCTCGGCCAGGCCTCGTCCCGGTGAGAGCCCCAGCCTGAACTCCATCGCGACCGCCTCGCGGAGCCCACGCTCTGCGAGGTACGCACGAACCGAAGCGCCGACGTCCCCCTCCCAGAGACGACGCTCGAAGTACGTCGCAGTCTGGTCGAGTACCGCGTACAGACGCTCCCGACGTCGTCGAGCTTCGTCCAACCGAGGCGAAGCCTCCTCGTACTCTAGGGGAACGCGAAAGCGTTCCCCTAGCCACTCGATTGCGCCGACGAAGTCGAGATTCTCGGTCTCGCGAACGAAGGAGATGACGTCGCCGCCCTTCCCGCAGCCGAAGCAGTAGTAGAGCTTCTCGACCGGGTTGACGGAGAACGACGGCGTCCTCTCCTCGTGAAACGGACAGCGCCCCGTGTAGCGCGAGCCCGATGCACGCCGGAGCTGCGTTCGTGCGGAGACGACGTCGACCATGTCGGCCGCCGCCACGACCTCGCGCACCGACGAGTCCTTGATCCGCGCCACGGGTCGAGATTACTCGGCGCCCACGTCGTGCTCTCGCACGATCAGAGAGAGTCCGCGTAGGAGAGTGCGAAGCGGTCGGTCATCCCGGCGATGTAGTCGACGATCTCGTCCGCATCGTCGCCGCGCTCGACGAGATGGTCGAAGATTCGGCGAACGACCTCGTGCGCCCTGGCGTGCTCCGGCGCCGCCTGCGGGCCGAGGTAAACACGCTCGAACATGAAGGCGCGCAACGAAAGCATGGCCTCCCCCACATCCGACGATTGCCGGACGTCGTCGACGCCGGTCGACTCCTCCACGATGTCGCGAACGAGCGTGTCGATTCGGGTCGAGCCCGTGGGCCCGAGGACGGCGATCTCGTCGCGCGGCAGGTCGTCCTCGCTCAGCAGCCCGTAGCGCACTGCGTCGTCGATGTCGTGATTGATGTACGCGACGCGATCGACGAGCCGCACGATCTTCCCCTCGAGCGTCTGCGGCTCGCGCTCGCCCGTGTGCGTCAGGATCCCGTCGCAGACCTCGTGCGTGAGGTTGAGCGCATGCGCGATCCGCAGGGACTGCTCGTTGTGGCGGAAGCGGCGGCCGAACCGCGCCTGCAGCGCCGCATCGAGCGCGTCCTCGCCTGCGTGCCCGAAGGGGGTGTGGCCCATGTCGTGCCCGAGCCCGACCGCCTCGGTCAGGTCTTCGTTCAACCGGAGTGCCCGTGCGACGACTCTCGAGATCGCGGTCGTCTCGAGCGTGTGCGTCATCCGGGTGCGGTAGTGGTCGCCCTCCGGGTCGATGAAGACCTGCGTCTTCCCCTTCAGACGCCTGAACGGCTTCGAATGGACGATGCGGTCGCGGTCGCGCTGAAACGGGGTGCGGACGCTCGACCCGTCCTCCGGCATTCCACGGCCGCGCGTCTCGAGCGAGCGGACTGCGAACGGAGACAGGCTCTTCTCGAGCGCGCGGATCCGCTCCTCGAAGGCCTCTCGCGTAGTGCCGGCGACGTCCACGCCGTCAGGGTAGTGGCGTGGCCGGAGCCTCGATTGCCCCCGGCCAGAGGTGCGGGACCGCCGCTCCGACGAACAGCGCGGCGAACGCGAGCCCGAGCGTGCCGTAGCCCCCGACCGCAAGTGCAGCGCCTCCCACGGCCGCACCCACGAAGTAACCGCTCTGCAGCGCCGCTGTTCGCACGCCCGTAACGCCCAAGCGCAGCTCCGGCGCGAGACCCAACCCGCGCGCGCTTCCGGCAAGCGTGCGCCCACCGGAAATGAAGCAGAGCACCGAGAACAACGTCACGCTGAACCAGACCGACGGCCGAACCGCGCCGAGGAGTGCGACGGTCACCGCCGCCGAAAATGCGAGGACGACGAGCAACCGCCGGCCGTGCACGTCGACCCACCGCCGGAAGAGGAGGTTCCCCGGCACGTACACGAGGGCGCCGAATCCGAGCGCAAGACCGGTCGCCGCGACCGACAAATCGTACGACTCGACGAGTAGCGCGCCCATGTACACCAGGGCACCCGCCCAGGCCGAGAACGCGAGGAGCTCACCTGCCGACCAGCGGGCGACGCCGGGGTAGGTGAGCACGGTTCGGAGGCCGGCGCGAGCCCGCGCAGGGCCCATCCGCGGCCGGCGGAGGAGAAGCGCGATCGAGAGCACCGCCATGGACACGGGCACGACGAGCCAGGCAAGCCGCCAGCCGACCTGGCCCAGCAGGCCGACGAGCGGCATGCCGACGATCCAGGCGAGTGGTGGGCCGAGAAGAGCGAGCGCCAGCACACGCGACCGATCCTGCGCTGTGGCCCACTCAGCGGTCGCCGCGAGGGCGGCCGAGTATGAGATGCCGATCCCGATTCCCGCGAGTGCCTGCGCCACGGCGAGAACGCCGAACTCGGGGGCTGCTGCGCTCAGAAGCGAGCCGCACACGAGTGCCACGACTCCTGCGAGCAAGAGCTCCCGAAGGCCGAGTCGGGCTGCCAGGAGGCCTGTCGCCAGCGCAGCCACTCCCGCGGCGAGCCCGGACACCGTCCGCAGCTGCCCCGCAACCGCGATCGACACGTCGAGATCACGTGCGACGTCAGGTAGCAGCGGGTTCAGTACGACGAGCGCGGCCTGCGACGCGGCCAGAGCCGCGAGAAGCGTGACGCCGACCGCGCGCGGGCCGTCCGTCATCAGAGAATGATCGGAACCGTGCCGCCGTCGGCACTCCACGCCGCGCCGGTTACATAGGACGCGCGCTCGGAACAGAGGAAGACGATCACCGCCGCGATCTCCTCGGGGCGTGCGAGCCGCCCGAGCGGGCGACCGGCGCCGACCTTCGCGAGCACCTCGTCACGATCGCCTTGCTGCTCCGCGAGCCCGCCCTCCCCGAGCCAGCTGTCGGTCGCAGTCGGGCCGGGTGTGACCGCATTGCAACGAAGCCCGTCGCTCGCGTACAGATCGGCCACGAGCCGGGAAAGCGAGAGAACAGCGGCCTTGGTCACCGAGTAGTGCGGCATTCCGGTCGAAGGACGCTTTCCAGCAGTCGACGAGACGTTGACGATCGCTCCTCCGCCGTCGCGCAGCGCGGGCAAGGCTGCGCGGATCGCCCGCACATAGCTCATGACGTTCAGCTGCCAGTACGCGTCCCACTCGTCGTCGGAGACATCCTCGAAGCGGGAGTGACGTGCGATCCCTACGTTGTTCACGAGGACGTCGAGCCCCGAGAGCCTCTCGGCGGCCACATCGACGGCGCGTTCCGGCTCACCGGGCTGGGAGAGATCCGCAACGACGTGGTCGACCTCCCCGATCCTTGGCGCGGCCCCACGACCGCAGGTGACGACGCGCGCCCCCTCGGCGACGAGTAGCCGGGCCGTCTCGAGCCCGATCCCTCGAGTCGAGCCGGTCACGAGGCAGGAGCGCCCGCGAAGGCCGAGATCCACGTGGCAAGGCTACTCGTGCAAGAGCGACTCGCCAGGCTGTGCGTGCTCGCCTGCGCCCACCACGCGGCCACCCGTGTAGAGGCGACCCGGTGTCGCCTCGACCCAGCGCACGAAGACGTTGCCTGCATCGAGCCGGAGCTCGCCGATCAGCGTGTCTGCAACCGCGACGAGGATTCGCTCGATCACGTCTGCTGGTCGTCCCTCGTACGCGATCACCTCGACCAAGGGTGGATGGGTGGCGGCAGGTTGGACGGCCGGTGCGTCCGCGCCCTCCGCATAAGCGCCCGCCTCGATCGTCCGCCAGACGATCCAGGTTCCACGCGGATCCTCACCCAGCTCCCTAGCAACAGCGCGGGTGACCGCCGCAGCTGCCGCCGAGGTGTCGACGGCATCCGCCTGCGGAAGCGCGGTGACCTCGATCACAGGCACGAGTGCAGTATCCCAGCGCCGGCATGGGTACCGTGGGGCCGTGACGACCCTCCTGCTCGTGAGGCACGGCGAAACCGACTGGAACCGAGAGAATCGCTTCCAGGGCCGTGCGGACCAACCGCTCAACGAGGCCGGCCGAGGCCAGGCGCG
>DATFEK010000204.1:0-4271 GCA_035251305.1 Gaiellaceae bacterium
CACGGTCCACCGGCTGGAGCAGGTTCTCGGCGGGGAGCTCGACGAGTTCACGGCCGCTCTCCGAGCGGAGGAGCAGCGGCAGGCGCTCGCGGACGCCTCGGCGTGACTGCAGGCGAGGCGCTCGACCAGGCGACGACTCGGCTCGAGGCGGCAGGGTGTGACACCCCGAGGGTCGATGCCGAGTTCCTTGCCTCGCACGTTCTCGGGGTAAACCGGTCGGCGTTGCTCGCTGCGAAAGACAGCGAGGTGTCACTCGATGACGTCGCCGAGCTCGAGCGGCTCGTCGCTCGGCGCGAGAGGCGCGAGCCTCTCGCGTATGTCCTCGGCGAATGGGGCTTCCGTCGGCTGACTCTCGCGGTCGATCCACGCGTGCTCGTCCCACGCCCGGAGACCGAGGTCGTCGTCGAGCGCTGCCTCGCCCTGATCCGCCGGGCCGAGACGCCGCGGGTTCTCGACGTCGGGACGGGTAGCGGAGCGATCGCGCTCGCGATTGCCGACGAGCACCGGGGAGCGCGCGTGACGGGGCTGGACGCCTCGCCGGAGGCGCTCGTGGTCGCCCGCGAGAACGCGCGCCGCACGGACCTCAGCGTCGATCTCCTCCACTGGGACCTGTTCTCCGGGCTTCCGGAAGGCCCCTGGGATCTCGTCGTCTCGAACCCGCCCTACATCCGATCCGAAGAGGTGGCGTGCCTGGAGCCCGAAGTACGCTCGTGGGAGCCCCGTCAGGCGCTGGTGGGGGAGGGGGCGACCGAGGCCGTTGCCGGCGCGGCGCGCGATGTCCTGCGAACGGGCGGAGCGCTCGTGCTCGAAGTCGCCGACGGTGATGCGGGCCGGGTCGCGGAGCTGCTGCGCGGCCTCGGCTACGACGGCGTCACGGTCACGAGGGACCTGGCCGGGCGCGACAGGGTGGTCGAGGGCGTGACCACATCAGCCGGTTGACGTGACTACAATGATCGTTACTGTGACTACGCGCGTGGGCATCCGTGAGTTGAAGGCGAAGTTGTCGCACTACCTCGATCGAGCTGCGGCCGGCGAGACGATCGTGGTCACCGACCGTGGAAAGGCGAAGGCCGAGATCCGGGCACTCTCCGTCGAGGAGCGCATCCAACAGGGCATCGAGGAGGGCTGGATCCGCCCCGGGCGACCGGGAGGTCTTTCGTTGCGGGAGCGACCACGCTTCAAGGGTCGGATGACGATCGCCGAGGCGATGGAGGAAGATCGCGAAGAGTGACGGTCTACGCCGACGCCAGTGCGATCCTCAAGCTGTACTTGGACGAGCCCGACTCCGATACCGCACGCGGCACGCTTCGGGCCGACCCGCGTTGGATCAGCGCCTGTATCACCGTCGTCGAGGTTCGGAGGAACCTTGCGCGGCTCCTGGACGGCGTCGAACTGACGCAGGCTTACACCGAGTTTCGCCGCGACTGGTCGGAGGTCGCGTCGCTCGCGATCGACGACGTGACGAGCGAACGCGCCGCCGCGCTAGCGGAAGCAACGGGCGTGCGGACGCTCGATGCCCTTCATCTCGAGGCCGCGGAGAGAGCGGCCGCAGATGAGCGCGTGCCGATCGTGACCTTCGATCTGCGGCTTGCGGAGGCTGCGCGCTCGCTCGGCTGGACCGTGCTGGGCGTGTGAGTGAGGTAAGAAGAGCAGTCACCGCGATCCGGGCGGGCGAGCTCGTGGTGATTTCCACGGACACGGTGTACGGCCTCGCCTGCACGCCGAACGACTCGGGGGCGGTCCGCGCGCTTTCCCGGCTGAAGAGACGCCCCGCCGGCCAGCCCATCGCGCTCGTAGCGGCGAGCGTCGACGCGCTGATCGAGTGCGTCCCGGAGCTTCGCGGCCACGCTGAGTCTCTCGCCCGTTCGCTTCTCCCGGGGCCGTTCACGCTCGTCCTTCCGAACCCAGCCCGCCGATACCCGTGGCTGACCGGGGAGCGTCCGCAGACGATCGGGGTGCGCGTGCCCGAGCTCGAGGGCCCGGTGTGGGAGTTCCTCGCAGGTGTCGCGGTGGTCGCCGCGACGAGTGCCAATCACCACGGCGGGGATGATCCGCGGCGCTTGGCGGACGTGCCGCCGGAGATCCTCGAGGCCGTTGCAGCGGTCATCGACGGAGGCGAGCTGCCCGGCACCCCTTCGACCGTGCTCGACCTCACTGAGCCGGAGCCGCGCGTGCTGCGCGAGGGCGCGGTGCCCGCCGCCGACGCCCTCGCGCGCGTGGCGGCGGTAGTGGCCGAGTAGCATCCGGCGCATGGCCACGGTGCCGTTGACGTTCGACGACCTCCGCACGGCGGGGCTCGCGGACGTCGACCCGGACGTCGCGGCACTCCTCGCGCGCGAGCTCGAGCGCCAGCGCGACGAGATCGAGCTGATCGCCTCCGAGAACTTCACCTGGCCGTCGATGCTCGAAGCGGTCGGAGGGATCGGCACGAACAAGTACTCGGAGGGATATCCGGGGAGGCGCTATTACGGCGGGTGCGAGGTCGTCGACGAGATCGAGCAACTCGCGATCGACCGCGCCAAGAGCCTGTTCGGCGCGGAGCACGCGAACGTGCAGCCACATGCTGGCGCCCAGACGAACATGGCGGTGTACTTCGCGATGCTGGAGCCCGGGGACACGATCCTCTCTCTCGAGCTCGCTCACGGTGGCCATCTCACGCACGGCCTCAAGGTCAACTTCTCGGGCCGCCTCTACCGGATCGTCCACTACGGCGTCTCCCGCGAGACGAACCTCGTCGACTACGACGACGTGCTCCGGCTGGCGAAGGAGCATCGACCCAAGCTCATCGTCTGCGGCGGCTCCGCGTATCCACGCACCGTCGAGGCGTGGCGCTTTCGGGAGATCGCGGACGAGGTAGACGCAGTCCTTCTCTGCGACATGGCCCACTTCGCCGGGCTCGTCGCCGCTGGCCTCCACCCGAATCCGGTCGAGCACTGCGACTTCGTCACCTCGACGACGCACAAGACGCTCGCCGGCCCCCGCTCGGGGTTCGTCCTCTGCCGAGCCGAGCACGCCCAGTCGCTCGACCGAGCGGTCTTTCCCGGGATGCAGGGCGGACCGCTCAACCACGTGATCGCCGCGAAGGCCGCGTGCTTCCGCATCGCCGCGTCCGAGCCGTTCCGGCGCTATCAGGAGGGCGTGCGCGCGAACGCCGACGCGCTCGGCGAGACACTGCAGGAAGGGGGTCTCGACGTCCTCACCGGAGGCACCGACACGCATCTCCTGCTCGTCGACCTGCGTCGGACGGAGTGGACCGGCAAGGACGCGGAGGAGCGTTTGGCGGAGGTCTCCGTCACCGTCAACCGAAACACGGTGCCGTTCGACGAGCGGCCGCCGACGGTGGCCTCGGGCCTCCGCGTGGGCACCCCTGCGATGACGATGCGCGGTCTCGACGAGGATGACTTCCGGGAGGTCGGACGCATCATCTGCGGCGCGCTCGGGCCGGACCCCGATTTGACGGCGCTCCGCGAGCGAAGCGCCGACCTGCTGTCCCGGCGTCCGCTCTATCCCGGCCAGGGCGCTTTTCCCACCTTCGGCGGGGAAAGCGCCTAGAGGAGATTCCGATGGAGTCCACAGCTCATCTAGTCACTTCCACGACCGGCACCGTCGTGGAGGTGACGCACCCGCTCGTCCTGCACAAGCTCGGACTGCTCCGAGATGTCACGACGACCACCCAGATGTTCCGCCAGCTCGTGAACGAGCTGACGCTGCTGCTCACGTACGAAGCGACGAAGGACCTTGCGGACGAGGAGGTCGAGATCGAGACTCCCCTCGAGCGAACGACCGCCCGTCGAATCTCCGGGAAGAAGGTCGCGGTCTGCCCGATCCTCCGTGCCGGCATGGGGATGCTCGACGCCGTGCTCTCGCTCGTCCCGGGTGCTCGCGTCGGCTTCATCGGCCTCTTCCGGGACGAGGAGACACTCGAGGCGGTCGAGTACTACGTGAAGCTGCCGGGCGACATCGCCGATCGCGATGTCATTCTCCTCGACCCCATGCTCGCGACCGGGAACTCCACGGCGGCCGCGGTCGAGACCGTGAAACGCGCGGGCGCGACGTCGGTTCGCCTCATCGCGCTGATCGCCGCGCCCGAGGGCATCGCCCGAGTGCACGGCGAGCATCCGGACGTCGCCATCGTCGTCGCCTCCGTCGACCGTGGCCTCAACGACAAGGGCTACATCCTCCCGGGTCTCGGCGACGCAGGCGACCGGCTGTACGGGACGAAGTAGCCAAGGTGCCTCCTCAGGCGACGTCATCCGTACCCCTGCCGGCTG
>DATFEK010000223.1:0-5776 GCA_035251305.1 Gaiellaceae bacterium
AGTCTCGTCTGCGGGCGCGATCGCCTCTCGCCGAGCCGCATCGCGCGCGGGGCCGAGAACGAGCTCGCCCGCAGCGGCTCCGAAACCACCACCCACGACGGTCAGATCTGGATCGAAGATGTTGACGAGCGACCCGATGGCTGCACCGAGCGACTCGCCGATTCGCGCGAGTGCCTCGACGGCTCCCGAGTCGCCTGCGTGTCCCTTGTCGATGAGGAGGTACGCGTCGGCGTCATGACCGTACAGGTCGCGCGCGGCTCTATCGCCCGCGTGCCCGGACGCGAGCACCTCGAGGTGCCCGCGCCCCCCACAGGCGCACGCCGCGCCGCCTTCCTGCACGACGATGTGCCCGAGCTCGGCCCACCCGCGGAAGAGCCTCCCGTCGATCACGATTCCGCCGCCGACGCCGGTTCCGAGGGTGAACATCACGAGATTGTTGGAGCCTCGCCCCGCTCCCCGCTTCCACTCGGCGAGCGCGGCGACGCTCGCATCGTTCTCGACGCCGACGGGCAGCCCGAAGAGCTCTCGCGAGCGTGCCACGAGGTCGATGTTCGCGAGCGGGAGATTCGTCGCATGGAGTATCCGGCGCGTCCCTCGCTCGAGATTCGACGGGATGCCGAATCCGATCGCCGCAACGCGGTCGCCCAGGAACTCCTCCACAGCAGCGTCGAGCGCGGCGAGGACGTCGTCCTCGGAGTCACTCGGGCTTTGTACCTCGTGCCGCGCGAGCACCTGGCCGTCGCGATCGACGAGGCCCGACAGAATCTTCGTCCCTCCGACATCCAGCCCGATGACGAGGGGATCGGCCACGGCGCGGGCTACCATAGCGCCCCGAATGGCCGAGGGAACCAAGCCCTACCGGCTGTATCGCGGCGGCCGCAAGAAGGGCAGAGTCCCCCTCGAGAGAGCGACGCGCCCCTCGACACAGCCCTCGCGGACGCCCACGACGAAGCGGCGCCGACGTCGCTGGGGTCTCTGGATCGCGCTCTCGCTGCTCGGGTTCGTGATCCTTTTCGCGGCCTGGGGTGCCCTCGGCTATCGCTCGTTCTCGAGCGGCGTCGACGAGGCCAACGCACGCCTTCCGAAGGCAGCGGAAGCACGACTCGCCAGACGAGGAGGCTCGATCCTCTCCGACCCGACGACGATCCTCGTCATCGGCACGGACGGCGGACGGGCGCCAGGACGAGGTGACGCCAATCGCTCCGACTCGCTTCTCCTGCTCCGAACCGATCCCGGCAAGCACCGCATCTCGTACCTTTCGATCCCGAGGGACTTGAGAGTCGAGATCCCCGGCTATGGGACCTCCAAGATCAACGCTGCGAACCAGGTCGGGGGCCCCGTGCTCACCATCGCGACCGTACGCGCGCTGACCGGTCTCCCCATCGACCACGTGATCGTCGTCGACTTCGACGGCTTCAGGGAGCTCATCGACGCGCTCGGCGGGATCACCGTCGACGTCCCGAAGCGGATCCTGTCGAACCGATTCGACTGCCCGTACAAGCCGGCGAAGTGCCGCGACTGGGAGGGCTGGCGCTTCGCGAAGGGACCGCAGCACATGGACGGGCGGCGGGCGCTCGTCTACTCGCGAATCCGCACGAACCAGCTCGACCCCTCGGACACCGACATCAGCCGAGGCACACGTCAGCAGGCGGTCGCCGACGCCCTCGGCGACGAGATCGCGAGCTTCGGGACCTTCCTGCGCCTGCCCTTCATGGGAGACACGCTCGCGGCCCCACTGGCGACCGACCTGTCGGCGTGGGAGCTCGCGCAATTCGGTTGGGTGCGCTTCCGCGCCGACTCAGCGCGCTCGCTGCGCTGCAGGCTCGGCGGAGAACCGTCGTCGAGCGGGGGTGAATCGATTCTCCTCGGCTCCGAGGACAACGTCGCCGTGATCTCGATGTTCCTCGGGCGCTCCGCGCCTCTCCGGCCGCCGGAGGGCACACTCTACGGCGCCGGCTGCACGCGGCGGGGATAGCGCTAGCTCGGGTCGGCCGACGGTTTCGGCTTCGTCTCGCTCGCCTTCTCCGCAGGCTTGTCGCCCTTGTCGGTCGCCGCGGGCGCGTCGCCCTCCTTCGCCTTCTTCTTCCCGCGACCGTAGTCGGTCGAGTAGAAGCCGGACCCCTTGAAGTGCACCGCGACCGGAAACAGGATCTTCTCCACCGGCCCTGCACCGCACGTGACACAGACCTCCGAGGGTGGGTCCGTCATCCGCTGAAAGACCTCGAACGTGTGTCCGTTAGGACAGCGGTACTCATAGATCGGCACGTGGCCGAAAAGGCTAGTTGCTCAATCGGAAATCCTTCGTGCCAGTGCCGATCAGGCGCGCGAGGGAGGCGACTGCTCGCGCTGCTGCTCCTCCTCGAGGAGCTCGAGATAACAGGGCGCGCTCTCGAAGGCGGCGAGGCCACGCGGTCGCCCGCGGCGGCGCTGAGCGCGTCGGCGCCGGTTCATCGCCGCGAGCGCTGCGGATGCGCCGACGACGCCACCGAGGACGAAGGTGCGAAGGCCTTCTCGACGCTTATCGCCGTCCACTTCTGGAATCTTACGATTCGGAAATGCTCGTCTGTGCGCTCGGCGATCTCACTCTCGACGTCGTCGTGCGACTTGGCGGGCCGATCGCGGCCGAGGGCGATACCGACGCCGAGATCGTGCTCGCGCCCGGCGGCCAGGCGGCGAATGTCGCCGCATGGGCGGCGTCGCTCGGCGCGTCCGCCCGGTTCATCGGCCGAACGGGCGACGACGAGGCCGGCTCCATGGCGAGGACGGAGCTTCGAGAACGAGGGGTCGACGTCGTCGGGCCGGTGGGAGGCCGCAACGGGCTCGTCTGCTCGCTCGTGTCCCCTGCCGGCGCTCGCTCGATGGCCTCCGACCGCGGCACCGCGGTGGAGCTGCGGCCCGAGGACATCGAGGCTCCATGGATCGAAAGCTGCGACCACCTTCTCGTCTCGGGGTATGCGCTCATGCGCGAGCCAGTCCGGAGCGCCGCCGCGCGCGCCGTCGAGCTCGCACGTCGCAACGGTGCGCAGGTGAGCATCGATCTCGCGTCCTGGAGTGCCATCCGAGACTCGGGAGCGGACGTGTTTCGCGATTTCGTGATCGAGCTCGAACCCGACGTCATCTTCGCGAACGAAGACGAACAGCGAGTCGTCCAGGGGCGGCTCGCCGGCGGCACGTGGATCCTCAAGCTCGGAGCCCGCGGCTGCTCCTTCGACGGGAACGAGCGTGAAGCCCTGCCCGTCGAACGAGTTGTCGACACCACGGGAGCCGGGGACGCGCTCACGGCGGGCTACATCGTCGGCGGGGCGGACCTGGCGCTCGAAGCCGCATCCCGCTGCGTGCAGAAGCTCGGAGCGATGCCGTAGGTTGCGCGGACGTGAACGAGCTCGTCGACATCTCGCCGGAAGTGCGGGCTGCTCTCGACGAGGGCAGGCCGGTCGTTGCGCTCGAGACGACGCTCGTCGCGCACGGCTTCCCCGCGCCGGTGGGGATCGAGGTGGGCCTCGCGAGCGAGGCCGCCGTGCGAGCGGCAGGAGCGGTCCCTGCGGCTACGGGAGTGCTGGACGGCCGAATTCGTGTCGGGCTCTCAGCCGACGAGCTCGCCCGCTTCACGCCCGAGGTACGCAAGGTCGGACCGCGCGACCTCGCCGCCTGCGCCGTCGCGCGAGACGTCGGCGCCACGACCGTGGGAGCGCTACTCGTCGTCGCCCGCTGGCTAGGTATTCAGTTCCTCGGCACCGGCGGCATCGGCGGCGTGCATCGCGGCTATCCGACGCCGCCGGACGTCTCGGCCGACCTGCTGGCGCTCGTGACATCGCCGGTGCTCGTCGCCTGCTCCGGGGCGAAGTCGCTGCTCGATGTCCGCGCGACGATGGAGTTTCTCGAGACGCTCGGCATCCCGGTGCTCGGCTACCGGACCGACACGCTGCCGCTCTTCTACTCCGACACCGGCGGGCCTCCGGTTCCACAACGTGTCGACGATGCCGAGACCGCCGCCCGGACCGCTGCGGCGCACTGGCAGCTCGGCGGTTGCGGCCTCCTGCTCGGGAACCCGCCCCCGGAGAGCCTCGACGTCGAGGATCTGGTCGAGGCGGCGATCGTCGAGGCCGGCCGCCAGAACGTGTCCGGCCAAGCTGTGACGCCGTTCGTGCTCGGGTTCCTGCACGAGCGATCGGGCGGGCGCACCCGAGACGTGAACCGGAAGCTGATCGTCGCCAATGCGCGGCTGGCCGGCGAGGTCGCGGTAGCGTTCGCCGCGCTGTGAGCCTCTACGACTCCGTCAAAGACCTCCCGCTGGAGATCGACGAGTACGACCTCGACGTGCGCTCGCTCGACGTCTCGAGCGGGTTCACGCGGAAGACGACGACGATTCGTCTCGTCGGGCGCGGCGAGGAGGGGCTCGGCGAGGACGTGACCTACGAGGCGGGCGAGCACGACGCGCAGCTCGAGCGCGGAGCCACGCTCCCTCTCGGCGGCCAGTGGACGCTCGACTCGTTCTCGCGACACCTCGATACGCAGCCGCTCTTCGAGAAGGCACCCGAGCGCTCGGTCTACGTCGACTACCGCAGATGGGGGTTCGAAAGCGCAGCTCTCGACCTTGCGCTCCGCCAGAGCGGGACCGCGCTCGGACTTGCGGTCGGTCGCGAGCTCCGGCCAGTGAGATACGTCGTGTCAATGCGCTTCGGTGAGCCACCGACACTCGAGCGCCTGCAGGGCTGGCTCGACCTCTACCCCGGCCTCCGTTTCAAGCTCGATGCGACGAGCGACTGGACTGACGAGCTCGTCGCACAGCTGCGCGAGCTCGGCTGCGTCGACTCGATCGACTTCAAGGGGCATTACACCGGGACGGTCGTCGATCAGAGGGCCGACCCCGCGCTCTACCGTCGGGTCATCGAGGGGCTTCCCGGGATCTGGCTCGAGGACCCGGCGATCGACGACGTCACGCGACCGATCCTCGAGGAGGTCTCGTCCCAGGTCACCTGGGACGCCGTCATCCACTCGGTCGAGGACATCGAGGCGCTTCCCTGGCCACCGAAGACCGTGAACGTGAAGCCCTCGCGGTTCGGGTCGATCAAGCGGCTGTTCGCCGCCTACGACTACTGCGAGGCACGGGGGATCGGGGCGTACGGCGGCGGCCAGTTCGAGCTGGGCGTGGGCCGCGGGCACATCCAGTACCTCGCAGCTCTCTTCCATCCAGACACGCCCAACGACGTGGCTCCCGGCCGGTTCAACCTTCCCGATCCGACGCCTGGCCTCCCGTCCAGCCCGTTGGAGATCGTGCCGCGCGAGACAGGATTCCTCGTGCTCTAGTGCACTCGAAACACATCGAGCGCTACTTGAAACTGTCGAGCAGGTCGTCCACGGGGATCAGCGGTAGCGACTCGAGCTTCGCGCTCCCGCGCGCGCCGAGGGCGACGGAGACCCGCGCGACGGTCATGTCGTCGGGCGCCTCGACGATGTTGACGAAGTCGTACGCGCCGAGCGCGGCCCACTGGTGGAGCACCTTCGCGCCCATCTCCTCGACGTCTCGGTTCACCTCGCGGAGGCGATCGGGGTTCGCGTGCAGCGTCTGCACCCCCTTCTCGGTCAGCGTCGTCAGCATGAGGTACGTCGGCATCTCACTCCTTTCGTTACTTCACCGCGCGAGCGTAACCGAGCGTCCTGGTCTCCGTAGAGGACCACGCCTCCGAGAAAGAGCAGCGGTGCGAGAACGGTGTCCGAAAGGAAGATCGCGGTCCGCACGGTGTTGTCGGCCTGAGACTCGAGCAGCAGCGCGAGC
>DATFEK010000224.1:0-3946 GCA_035251305.1 Gaiellaceae bacterium
ACGAAGTTGACGAGCGGCGGAACGTCGAACGAACGGGGCGGCTGCTGCTCGTACCGGAATCCACCGGAGCGCCGAAACCACGACTCGAGCGCGAGGACGGACGCGTAGGGCGTTCGCGCATCGCCGGCGACACGAAGCGCCTCCTCGAAGACGGGTCCATACGCGCTGAGGGCGGCGTACGCCGGATCCGCCAAGAGCGCTCGAACACGGTCGATGCGCTGCGCCTCTCCGAATGCCGGCAGGCGCTTTCCCCACAGGGTCAGGAAGCGATGCGCGGCAGACGGGTATCTTGGGGGAACGCGTGCGAGAGCCTCGGGCGACGGATCGGGGACGTAACTCCACACGCGATAGCGCGTGCCCCCGTCGAGCGTGTGTCTCGCCTGAATGACGCCGCCAGAGAGATAGAAGACGGTTCCGAGCGAGCGCGCTGAGAGGACGACGGGCGTGCCCGCCGCGACGAGATGGTTGTCGACGAGCGCCTTCACCTCGACGCTTTGCTCGAGCCAGTTGCTCTCGTCACGCGCCTGGGGCGGGGCGAACGCATCGTGCGGGACCGGTCGATCTCCTTCGGCGACTGCTTGCGGAGAAAGCTGCTCGAACCAGCGGTCGGCCGTGAACCGATCGAGCGTGGACGCGCGCCAGTACTGGGCACGTTCCGGGCCCTCGATCTCGAGGACGACCGTCTCCGTCCGCGGGAACCGAATTCCGTCGTAGTGCGCGTCCCAGACGAACCGGACACCGAGCGCCCGGGCCGGCAGTCCGCTCAGGTCCCAGTTCTCCCATTCGACGACCGCCCCGCGGACGAAAGTCGTCGCGGTGGACGCCCAAACGGAAACCCCGACGACGAGACCCGCCGTCATGGCCCCGACTGCAAGCCCAGGCACCGATCGTGCGCGGAGAACGAGGAAGATCGAGAGTGCGGCGGCTAGAGCTAGCGCCCCGACGGCGACGCCGCCGTCGCTGACGAGCGTCGCCGGCCATCCGACACCGCCGACGGTCACGGCCGCGGCCATCAGCGGTCGACGGGCGGCCACCAGGAGTGCTGTAGCCGCGGCGAACGCGAAGATCGCGACGAGGAGGAGTGCATGCATCTCCGGGTGTTGCGTCGGATCGAAAGGAAGGACGACGCTGTAGTAGTCGCCGGTTCCGCGACTGACCTCGTCGACGACCGGCGCGACAACCCGCTCGTCACGGAACGGGAGAAGCTCCCAGGCCTGCGCTCCGAATGCGATCCACAGGACCCCCGCGCCAGCGCCGACGACTGCGAGACCACGTGTCCAGAGGAGCGGGAGCAGTGCTGGAACGAGAGCGAGCCCGACGACTGCGAGGGCCTCGCCGAGCTCGCGCGGCTCCTGCATCCTGAGCCATGACGCCGCGATGGCGAGCGCCGGGATCACAGATGCGGCAAGCGTTCTACCCACCTGCAACCGTCCGCGCGCGAGGCTGATCGAGCGCTGCCGCGAGGTCGTCTCCGAAGCGCACGACCGCAGTAGGGATTCCCGAGGCCGCGAGCCGGAGTGGGCCGGCCGCCGCCCTGGTCGGCCGCCCCACGAAGCTCGGCCCGTCGATCCAGACGACCGAGACGCGCTGGCGCGTCACTGCGCCGAGGAGCGCCTCCACGGTCGGGGGCTCGAGGATCGCCGTCACGACGACCAGCTCGCCCGCCTGCCCGGCCGGCGACTGGCCGCGCCCGAGCGACCGCGCCAGACCGTAGCTTGCGTCCGGCTCTGCTCTGGCGAGCGCGTCGAGGACGGCACGAAAATCCCCGTCGAGCGTACGCATCTGGACGACGTCACGCGCTGTCCCTGTCGTGACGAGCGTGGCCCTGCGCCCGCGCGAGGCGTGGAGCTTGAGAATGGAAGCTGCGGCGCGCACCGCCGTATCGAAGCTCGAATCGGGTGGCGTGCCGACCGCCCCGGCTGAGTCGCAGTCGAGCAGGACGACAACCGCGTCACGAAGGTCGTCCTCGAGCTCCTTGACCATCAGCTGCCCCCGCCGTGCGGTCGTCGGCCAATGCACCCGGCGAAGGGACTCGCCCCGTTCGTATTCCCGCACCGAGTGGAAGTCGAAGCCGGCCGGCCGGCGCAGCATGAGTCGGCGTCCATCCCCGCCGTTCCTCCCGGCGTCGCTGAAGAGCGAATGGAGATCGACGGCCCTCGGGTGCACGACGACGCCTGCCGCGGACGAGTCCACCGGGATCGAAACCGACTCGAGGCCGAGATGGTCGCCGAGCACGACCCGTGCGTTCGAGATCCAGAATGCGCCACGTGGGACCTTTCCGAGATCGAGCTCACCGGCCGCCGACCGGCCGTGGCCGTGCAGGCGGCTCTCATACGGACCGAGGCGCCCGAGCAGTCCGTGGGCGACGAGCGACCCAACCGGCAGGCGCGACGTGCGGTGAGCCTCGATTCGGAGCCGAACGCGGTCGCCTTCGACGGCCGGAGTCGGCTCGACGTTGTATGCGACCGCCACCGGACCCCGTGCGAGGCCCGCCCAGATCTCGGCTCCTCCGGCAGCGATCAGGAGCCCGACGCCTGCGACTCCGAGCGGGCGCGACCCGAACACGAGGGCGGCAGCCGTGACCCCGAATCCCAGGGCCAGCGCGCTCCCGAGCCGGTTCACACCGGCACCGGAGTCTGGTCGATGGCGTCCTGAACGACATCGGCTCCGTTCAGTCCGACCGTACGCGCCTCGGGCGCCAGAATCAGCCGGTGCGCCAGCACGGCCACGCCAACGGCCTGCACGTCCTCCGGAAGCACATAGTCGCGCCCGCTCGCGACGGCGCGGGCCTTCGCCAGGCGCAGGAGCGCGATTCCCGCCCGGGGACTGGCTCCGAGCGCGAGCTTCTGGCTCTCGCGCGTATGCCGGAGGATCGAAACGACGTATCGACCCACGCTCTCCTCGACGTAGACCGCTCGTGCGGCCTCGATCGCGGCGAGCACGTCGTCGTGGTGGGCGACAGCTTCGAGTCGGTCCAGCGGGGGCGCCGTCGTTTGCTCGGCCAGCATCCGTGCCTCTTCGGCGAGGTGCGGATAGCCAAGCGAGAGCCGCGCCGTGAATCGGTCCAGCTGAGCCTCGGGCAACGGGTAGGTTCCTTCGTACTCGATCGGGTTCTGCGTCGCGACGACGAGGAACGGGAGCTGCAGGGCGTAGGTCGTCCCGTCGATCGTGACCTGCGCTTCCTGCATCGCCTCGAGAAGCGCCGACTGCGTCTTCGGCGACGCACGGTTGATCTCGTCGACGAGGAGGACGTTGGCGAACACGGGGCCCGGTTTGAACTCGAACTCGTTCTCCCTCTGGTTGAAGACGTTGACCCCCGTGACATCGGTCGGGAGGAGATCGGGAGTGAACTGCAGCCGCGAGAACGAGAGGTGGAGCGAGCGCGCGAGAGACTTCGCGAGCATCGTCTTCCCCACACCGGGAAAGTCCTCGATGATCAGGTGTCCTTCCGCGAGGAGGCAGAGGACGCACAGCTCGAGCGTTGCCCGCGGCGCCTTCACTGCCAGCTCGAGGTTGGCGACTACGCGCTCGACGACGTCCGCCGCAGCGACGGAGGCCACCGCCTCTCCGGCGCGCGTGGCGTCGTTCATACCTTCGAGAGTACCCGCTCCACTTCGTCGAGCACAGCAGCCGCGATGACGCGCTTCGGAGCCTTGCCGACCTCGCGCTCGCCCTCTTCCGAGACGAGAACGACCTCGTTGTCCGCGGCGTCGAAGCCGATGTCCAGTCGACCGACGTCGTTGAAGACGAAGAGGTCCGCGTTCTTCGCCTGCCGTTTCTCGCGTGCGCGTTCGAGACCGGCTCCGGAGCCGTCCGCGGCGAAACCGACGAGAACCTGATCCGGTCTCCGTGCTGCTCCCAGCGCGGCGAGCACGTCCGTCGTCGGCTCGAGCTCGACGATCCAGGGCACGCCGTCCTTCGGTCGTTTCGTCGAGGAGGGCGAGGG
>DATFEK010000026.1:0-11157 GCA_035251305.1 Gaiellaceae bacterium
GTCGAGGGGAGTCGCCGGCACGCGTCGCGCCGCGTGGACGAGATGGACGCGGCGCGCGAGCTGCTGCTCGAGCTCGGGGTCGAGCCGCGAATCGCCGCCGCGAGCGCGTCCGTCCTCGCCGAGCTCGCCGCGAGCCGGCAGACAGACGGGCGATAGGGTGCCCTCGATGACTGCGCAGCCGGCCGTGGGGACGTCGCCGAGCGACAGCGCGCGGGCTCTCGTGCAGGGCGCCTACGACCTGCACGTCCACGTCGCTCCGGACGTGCCTCCACGGCGCATTGACGACCGCGCGCTTGCAGGGCGCTTCGCCGAGCTCGGGCTCGCGGGCTTCGCCCTCAAGTCTCACTACACGTCCACCGCCGAGCGCGCGCAGGTCGTCTCCGCGCTCTTCCCGGAGGTGGAAGTCGTGGGCACTCTCACCCTCAACTGGGCGGTGGGCGGCATGAACGCTCTCGCCGTCGAGATCGCCGCGCGTGAGGGCGCGCGGATCGTGTGGATGCCCACGGTCGACTCGCCTGCGGAGACGGCGGGGAGGACCGAGCCGAAGGACGGAGACAAGGTCCCCCAGTGGGCGCGGCTCCAGCACGAGCTTCGCGGCCTCGGACTGAGCGTCGAGGCGGTGCACGTCACCGACCCCGACGGAGAGCTCCTGCCCGAGGCACGAGACGTGCTCCGAGCGATCGCCAGGCACGGCCTCGTCCTCGCGACCGGCCACCTCGCTCGCGCCGACACCTTCGCGACCGTCGACGCCGCTCTCGAAGAGGGCGTCGCCGACATCGTCGTCACGCATCCGGAGTTTCCGTGCCAGGACTTCTCGATCGACGACCAGCGGGCGCTCGCGGAGCGTGGCTGCCTGATCGAACGGTGTCTGTCCACTCCCTTGAGCGGCAAGACGACGTGGGAGCACGTCTTCGACGGCGTGCGCGCGGTCGGCGTGGAGCGCTCGCTGTTCTCGAGCGACTGCGGAAACCCGGACTATCCCGCTGTCGAGGATGGGCTCGCGCTCTGGGCGGACCGTCTCCTCGGAGCCGGGTTCGACGAGGACGAGGCGCGAGAGATGATCGTGATGCAGTCGAGACGGCTCGCGGGCGCGGAATGAGCCGCCCAAGCAGGAAGCTGATGGTGATCGGGGCACACTCTGCGGACTTCGTCTGGCGCGCGGGCGGTGTCATAGCGGTGACGACCGCCGCGGGCGGCACGGCACGCGTGCTCGCGCTCGCGTACGGCGAGCGGGGAGAGTCGGGGGAGCTGTGGAATGAGCCGAAGCAGACGGTCGAGCACGTGAAGGAGGTCCGGCAGCGAGAGGCGGAGCGTGCCGCAGCCGCGCTCGGGGCGGACTTCGCCTGTCTCGATCTCGGCGACTACCCACTCGAGATCGAGAAGGAGGGTCTCGTCTCGATCGCCGATCGCATCCGCGAGTTCGCGCCCGACGTGTTGATCACGCACACTGATCGCGACCCGTTCAACCCGGATCACGCCGCCGCGTTCCTCGCCGTCGAACGCGCCCGCGCGCTCGCGGCGGGCGCGGGCGTTCCGAGCGCGTTCGAGACCGTCGAGCCGCCGGAGATGCTGCTCTTCGAGCCGCACCAACCCGAGCTGTGCAACTTCATGCCGACGACCTTCGTCGACATCACCGCGGTGTTCGACCGGAAACAGGCCGCGATGGCGGAGATGAAGGCTCAGGCGTACCTGCACACGTACTACGCGCAGCGCGCGGAGCAGCGCGGCAACCACGCGCGCCGGTCGTCGGGCAACTCGGCGATCCGTTACGCCGAGGCGTTCCAGCGCGTGACGCCACAGGTCGTGAACGGACTGTGACGGACGTGGCCGACGAGTTGGCCCGCCTCGGGACGGCGACCGTCCACGAGGCCGGCGCCGGGCGCGCACCGGTCGTCGACCTGCCGTTGATCCAGATCGTGCCCGGCTCTCGGGCGGCCGGACCTGCCCGGACCGTGCGCTGCGGGCAGAACGACAACCTCATGGTCCATGCCGCCGTCGCAGAGGCACTCCCGGGCGAGATCCTCGTGCTGACGATGCCGGAGCCCGCACCCGTCGCCCTCGTCGGCGATCTCCTCGCGACGCAGGCCAAGGCACGCGGGGTCGCAGCGCTCCTGGTGGATGCAGCAGTGCGCGACGTCGACGAGCTGCGCGAGCTCGGCCTCCCGATCTGGGCGCGCCACGTTCGCGTCTCCGGGGCGGGGAAGCGCGTCCCCGGCGCGATCGGGGAGCCGGTCGAAGTCGCCGGCACGACGATCCGTCAGGGTGACGTCGTCGTGCTGGACACGGACGGGGCGGTCGTCGTCGAGCACGAGCACGTCGAAGAAGTGCTGTCGGCCGCCCGAGAGCGGGAGGAGCGTGAGCGGGTCAAGCGCGCGAAGCTCCAGGCCGGCGAGCTCTCGTACGACCTCGACGGTCTGCGCGAGCTCGTGGAGTCGTGAGGCGCCTTGTGTCAACCCTGTGCTCCCGCGCGTTCCCGGAGAGGCCCGTGCCGCGAGCGTCGTCAGGCGGCGGAGCCGCAGCCGGCCAGGAGCGCGTGTGAGCGAGCCGATCCACGACCTCGCCCGGATCGGACATGCGGAGCTGCTGACGCCGAAGCCGGAGGAGAGCCTCCGCTTCTTCGTCGACGTGCTCGGCATGGAGGAGGAAGCGCGTGACGGGCACTCCGTCTTCCTTCGGGGCTGGGGCGACTACCTCCGCTACAGCCTGAAGCTCACGGAGTCGCCCCGGGCCGGGCTCGACCACGTCGGAGTGCGGGCGTGGAGCCCCGAGGCGCTCGACCGCCGGGTCGCAGCAGCCGAGGCGACTGGGCGCGGGCTCGGCTGGATCGACGGGGACGTGGGTCACGGCCCGGCGTACCGACTCACGGACCCCGACGGGCACGTCTTCGAGCTCTACTACGAGGCCGACCGCTACGCGGCGCCCGAGCACCTACGGCCGTCGTGGAGGAATCAGCCGCAGCGCTACACCGGCCGGGGAGCGGCGGTCAAGCGGCTCGACCACGTCAACCTGCTGGCGGCGGACGTCCGCGCGAACCGCACGTACGCCCAGGACGTGCTCGGCTACCGCCTGTACGAACGGATCGAGCTCGACGACGGAACCGAGACCGGGGCCTGGCTCAGCCTCTCGATCGCCGCGCACGAGCTCATCTACGTCGCGGACGCGTACGGGGCGACGGGACGGCTCCATCACCTCGCCTTCTGGGTCGACACCCGCGAGGAGTGCCTGCGCGCCGCCGACATCTTCGTCGACGCCGGCGTCCCCATCGAGGCGGCGCCGTCGAAGCACGGGGTGGCGCAGGGGTTCTTCCTGTACGGGTTCGAGCCGGGGGGAAACCGGATCGAGGTCACGACCGGGGGGTACTTCGTGTACGACCCGGATTTCGAGCCGATCACGTGGACCGCGGAGGAGCGCGCGCGCGGCCAGTACTGGGGCGTGAATACGATCGAGAGCTTCCACACGTACGGCACGCCCGACGTCGACGGCGGGAGCTGACGACGTGGCCTCGCTAGGATTTTTCGCTGCAATCAAGCAAGTGATCTCGCGGAACCGTTCGAGCGTTCGGGTCGCTTCGTGACTCGGAGAGGAGGTACCTGGAGATGACTCGTGGGAGCCTCGAAGACGCGCTGCAGGCCGCGGGGGGCGCTGTTGCGCTCGCCCGCAACTCGCAGATCGGGCCATACGTCTACCCGGCGGTGCCGGCCGAGTTCTCGAACTGGCGAGACGAGCAGGTTGCCTGGCGTGAGACGTCCGCGCTCTTCGACCAGTCGCACCACATGCTGGACCTCCAGATCGAGGGCCCGGACACGATCAAGCTTCTCTCCCACCTCGGCGTCAACACGTTCGAGAACTTCGCCGTGAACAAGGCGAAGCAGCTCGTGGTGTGCAACCCAGACGGGTACGTCATCGGGGATGCGATCCTCTTCCACCTCGAGGAGAACAGGGTGCGTCTCGTTGGCCGCCCCTCCGCGCACAACTGGGTGCAATATCACGCCGAGACGGGGGACTACGACGTTCAGGTGTCGAGAGACGAACGAACCGCCGTCAACCCAACGGGCGGGCGGGCGCTCTACCGCTTCCAGGTCCAGGGGCCGACGGCGCTGAAGGTGCTGGAGCGGGCGAACGGCGGGTCTCTGCCCGAGATCAAGTTCTTCAACATGGGCGAGCTCACGATCCGAGGGCGGAAGGTGCGCGCTCTGCACCACGGCATGTCGGGCGTGCCCGGGCTCGAGCTCTGGGGCCCGTGGGAGGAGCGTGAGGACGTGCGAGGCGCGATCGTCGAAGCCGGAAAGGACTTCGGCCTGCGCCAGGTCGGCTCGCGCGTGTACGCGACGAACACGCTCGAGTCGGGCTGGGTCCCCTGCCCGCTCCCCGCCGTCTTCACCGGCGACGAGATGAAGGCCTACCGGGAGTGGCTGCCCGCCGACGGGTACGAGGGCACTGGCTCGCTCGGAGGCAGCTACTACTCCGACGACATCTCGGACTACTACCTGGCCCCGCACGATCTCGGGTACTGGCCGTTCGTCAAGTTCGACCACGACTTCGTCGGGCGAGAGGCTCTCCTCGAGATGGCTGACCGGCCCCGCTGGAAGAAGGTCACGCTCGCGTGGAACGGGGAGGACGTCGCGTCGGCGATCGGATCGCTGTTCGAGCAGGGCGATCCCGTGAAGTACATCGACATCCCACTCTCCAACTACTCCACGTGGCCGTACGACAAGGTGCTCCAGGACGGCGAGATGATCGGAGTCTCGACATTCTCGGGGTACAGCTACAACGAGCGCTCGTACCTGTCGCTCGCGATGGTCGACGTGGACGTCGAGATCGGCACCGAGGTGACCCTCGTCTGGGGCGAGGAAGGCGGCGGATCGTCGAAGCCCGTGGTCGAGCGCCACCGGCAGGCGGAGATCCGCGCGATCGTGAGCCCCTGCCCGTACTCCGAGGTGGCTCGGACGAAGTACGCCGAGGGCTGGCGGACGAAAGCCGGCGCAGTCTGAGCCGCCGCGCCTGCTTGCGTGCAGGGTCAGGCCGCGGGGAGCCGCAAGAGGGTCGAGCCCGGGAGGTGCTCGAGCAGATGGCGGTTCTGGAGCGCGATGTCGAGGTTCCGCCGCGCGATGCGTGCGTGCTCGCGCGCGATCGCGTCCGCGCGGGCTCCCTCGCGCAGGCTGATCGCGTCGACGAGCGCGTGGTGCTGGTACTGCGCGACGAGGAGGATCTCCCACGACTCGGGCAACGCCGCGTGCACCATCAGGAGGGCGCTCGGCGGCCCGAACGGGAGAGCGAGGACTTGCTCGAGAGCCCGGCCGAGCTGCGTGCTCTTCGCGAGGGCGCGGAATGCGTGGTGGAACTTCTCGTTGAGCCGGACGTACTCGAGGAAAGTCTCGACACTCGGCGTCCGGACGACGGAATCCAGCTCCCGGCAGCGATCGCGCAGATGCTCGAGCTCGTCCTCCGACTCGAGCCGCTCCGCCGCGAGACGCGCAGCCGTGCCCTCGAGCACTCCGCGAAGCTCGATCGCGTCGTCGATGTCCGTACGCGTGAACTCACGCACGACGAAGCCGCCGCCGGGGAGCGTCTCGAGGAGCCCTTCGTGCTCGAGCGTCATGAGCGCGATCCGGAGGGGTGTTCGCGAGACGCCGAGCTCCTCGACCAGACGGAGCTCGGGAACGCGCTCGCGCGGCTTGAAGACCCCTTTGAGCAGGAGCTCACGGAGCCCGAGCGTCGCCTTCGTCGTCTGTGAGTTCGCGTGGTTGCCGCGCGGCACGACCAGCAGCGTAACCGTCGTGCAGCGTATTGCGTGCAATCGGAAGCCCGAGAGCGGGTGCAGTGCGGCCTGGCGCTCGTTCTGCATGCAGTGGGTCGGCGGGCGTCGAGCGTTCGACGGCGCTACCCCTCCGATCGGGCCGGCGTGCGGTCGGCGCGGCGGGTTACTGGCGTGACGGCTCGCGCGCCGGCTCGGAGCGGCGGGAGCCGACGAGTCGGTCGAACAGCGCGACGAAGGCGTGAACCACGCCCCGCCTGAAACCGAGGAAGATCGCTATCACGAAGACGCCGTACAGCACCTCTCGCAGCTCGAGGCTGGCAGTCAGCCGCTCGTCCACGACCGCGAACACCCCGGCCCCTATCACCGGGCCGAGCAGCGTGCCGAGGCCGCCGAACGCCACGAGCACCAGGACTCGAACGTCCACCAAGTCGAAGGAATACGTCGCCGGGCTGATGAAACCGGAGCTGTAGGCATAGAGAGCGCCCGTCAAACCGATCATCGCCGAGCCCACTGTGGCGGCATAGATCCGATACCGTGCGACGTCCACGCCGGCCAGCTCCGCTGCGATCTCGTCGTCCCGCAGGCCGCGGAACGCCCATCCGACGTGCGTGAGTTGCAGCGCACGGAAGACGATCAGGAGGCCGACGACCACGCCGGCGAAGAGGTAGTAGGCGCGGATGCGATCGTCGGCGAGGGACGCCGGAGCCGCCGTCAACACCAGACCCGTCTCGCTTCCCGTCAGGTCGCGCTGGCCGAGGAGGAAGTTCGCGAAGGCGAGCGAGAACACCAGCGTCACGATCCCGGTGAAGATGATTCCGAGCGAGCGCCGCACTGCGATCCAACTCAGGAGCCCACCGATCAGAGCCGCGCCCGCCACCGCCACCGCAATCGCCGCCGCGATGGGAAGCGAGGATCGGTCGGCGAGAATGGCCGTGCTGTAGCCGCCGATGCCGGCGAGAGCGCCGACACACAGAAAAAGCTGGTTGGTGCAACCGAAGATCAGGTTGAACCCGATCCCGTACGAGGCGAAGACCAAGGCCCTCACGGCCAGTGAGGTCGTGTAGGGCGAGTCTCCGAACCAGAGTGGCGGGAGGGCAACGAGGATCACCGCCACGGCAACGATCGGGAGGAGCGCCCGGCCGGCCAGGCGGGCTCCGCGACGCGATGCGCCTCCCATCCGCTCCGCCGTCGTTCTCACCGTCCGAGCAGCCCGCGCGGCCGGACGAGGATCGTCAGGGCAGCGGCGCCCAGGAGGATGACAGTCGTGATGTATTGCCCGATGTAGTGGGCGCTCAGGCTGTTCACGACCCCGAGGAGCACCCCGGCGAGGAACGCTCCGGCGACGCTGCCGAGACCACCTACGACCGTGACGATCAACGCGAAGGTAGTCAGCTCGAACCCTGCATTGACGGTCAACGGCCCACTCATCGACTGTGTGATCGCCACGACTCCTGCCAGCGCACCGCTCAGGGCGAAGATGACCGTGCGGACGAACGACGGGTTGATGCCGACGAGCCGCGCGCCCGTCTCGTCCTGGATGACCGAACGGACGCCGCGGCCGAACGTCGTCGCGCCGAAGAACAGGAGGAGCAAAGCCGCCACGGCCAGCGCGATCACCGAGGCCCAGATGCTCCCCACCGCCATCGGCACACCGAGGATCGAGATCGGTTCCCCGCTGACGTTGATGTACAGCGCGCCCGTGGGATAGCGCCAGGTCAGCAGGCCTCCGATGACGAACGCGGCTCCCAGCGTCAGTAGGAGACCCATGAGGGTCCGCTCCTCGCCGTGCTGCCGGTAGACCGGCCGCATCAACGTAAGGTCGAGCAGGACGGCGACGCCCGCTGCCGCCAGCACGCCGACGAGAGCGGCCAGAACCGTCGCGGCGCCGTCCTCCATGAGGAGCGAGATGACGATCGCCGCGAGCACGACGATCTGGCCGTATGCGAGATTGAGGACGCCGCCGAGTCCGTAGACCAGCGTCATCCCGACACCGAGCAGCCCGAACGCCAGCCCGAGCACGATTCCGTCGAGGACGACCGCTCTCATGCGACACCGAGGTACGCGCGACGCACCTCCGGGTTCCGTTCGAGCTCGTCGGAGGCACCCTCGAGCCGGATTCGACCGTTCTCGAGCACGTAGCCGCGGTCGGCCACGGAGAGCGCGAGCGGCACCTGCTGCTCCGCGATCAGCAGCGTCATTCCCTGCTTCTTGAGCTCCTCGAACGCCTCGAACGCCAGCTGCGCGATCGCGGGGGAAAGGCCGGTCGTCGGCTCGTCGAGCATGAGCAGCCGCGGCCGCGCCATGAGCGCACGAGCTACAGCCACCATCTGCTGCTCACCGCCGCTCAGCGTTCCGGCCTGCTGGCGCTGTCGCTCCTTCAACCGCGGGAAGAGGTCGTACACGAGCTCCAGCGTCTCAGGGTCGGGGCGCCTGGGATACGCGCCGAGTACGAGATTGCTCTTCAGGGTCATGGCCGGGAACAGGTGCCGCTCGGCCGGCACGTACGCGACTCCCGCGCGCGATATTCGGTGGGCTGGGCGGCGCGTCAGCTCTTTCCCGTCGAGGACGACCCGACCCTCCATCGTCGAAAGCAACCCGGCGATGGCACGGAAGAGCGTCGTCTTGCCCGCGCCGTTCGAGCCGACGATCGCCACCGCCTCACCGCTACGAACCTCGACGTCGATGCCGTCGACGACCCGCTCGCCGAGGTACCCGGCTGCCAGCCCGACGACTTCAAGCAACGCGGGCTCGCCCGAGGTACGCGTCGATGACCTGCTGGTCCCGCATGACGACCTCCGGCGCGCCCTCGGCCAGTACCTTGCCGAAGTTGAGCACGATCGCTCGTTCGGCGAGCTGGATGACCGCGCTCATCACGTGCTCCACCCACAAGATGGCGGTTCCGAACTGGTCGCGGACGTTCCGCACGATCTCGACCGAAGCCGCGAGCTCCGACTCGTTGAGGCCCGCCATCACCTCGTCGAGCATCAGCACCTTGGGCCGGCCCGCGAGCGCCTTGGCCATCTCGAGAAACCGCTGCTGATGGAGGTTCAAGCTCGAGACCGGTTCGTCGGCTCGTTTCTCGAGCCCGACGAACGCCAACGCCTCGTTGGCCCGTCGTCTCGCGTCTCGTTCGCCGACGATCCCTTCGCTGCCGCCGAACATCGCGCCAAGGACGACGTTCTCCAGAACCGTCATCGACCCGAAGGGAAGCGGTCGCTGGATGGCCATTGCGATCCCCTTGTGCCTGACCTGATGGGCGGTCAGACCGTCGATCCTCGCACCGTTCAGCCGCACGCTGCCGCGTGTCGGCCGCTCCAGCCCGACGATGAGCTTCAGGAGCGTGCTCTTTCCGGCCCCGTTCGGACCGACGACGGCGACGATGTCGCCGTCGTCGATCCCGAACGTCACGCCGTCGACGGCCGGAAGACCGCCGAAGTGCCTCGCGACCGCGTCAACCTCGAGGAGCAGACTCGGCCTCAGGCTAGGACGGACGGTACGGGGTCAGCGGCTGCGACTTGAACACCACTCTCGGCCAGAAGGTGGTCGAAGCGGTGTTCAACCCCGGCTCGGGCGGCGCGCCCCGGGTAAGGATGGCGAACTGTGGCCGCGCTCCCACCATCTCGCCCCACTGCGTCCACCTGAGCGGCCACGCGTACGCGGGGATGTCGAACGTGTTCGCGTGGACATAGGCGGCGATCCTCTGCCGATTGACTCCGACCTTGCTGATCGCCTCCGCGACGATCTTCACGTACGCGTAGCCCGCCAGCGCGTCGTCCTCGAAGAACTCGTTCTGCGGGAACGCCCGCAGGTAGCGCCTCGCGAGGTTCTTGTACTCCTTCGTCGCCGTGGCCATGCACTTGAAGTCGCTCCAGCGGCCGAACGCCGCCGACCCAGCGTTCTTCGCAGTGAGCGAGAACGGCGAGTACGCACCAACCACCGGCGCCTTCATCCCGAGCTGTCCTGATTGAGCCAGAATCAGCCCCGCGCCCGGCGGATGGCCCATGGCCACGATCAGCGACACGTCGCCGAGCGCACGCAGATACGGCGTGAAGTTGGTCGTCGGAACCGGCGCAACCTGGATGTTGAACCTGATGTTCGGCGCCTTCTTGGCCTCCTCCTCGAGCGACGACTTGAACGACTGGCCCCACGCGTAGTCGGCGATCATCACGCCGACGCTACGAAGCTCCCGCCGCTGTGCGAGCTGTACGACCGAGACAGCCACCATGGCAGCCGCGGGTAGACAGGTGCGGAACGTGAAGCGGCTGCTCGTCGTCAATACGTCGTTGTTACCCGACTTCACGAGGAACAGGGGTACCTTCGCTTCCTCGGCGAGCCGCCCGATCGCCAGCCCGAAGGCGCTGTTGATCACGCCCCCGACCGAGACGACTCCCTCCTGCTGCGTCAGCCGCCTGAAGCCGTCGACGGCAGCGTTGGTGTTGTTGGTCTGGTCGTCCGCGACGATGAGGTTTAGCCGTCGCCCCTGCCCGCGCCCCTTCACGCCACCCGATCTGTTGACCTCGTTCACCGCGAGCGTCGCCCCTGCGCGTACCTGGATGCCCCAGGGCGCGAAGCTGCCCGTCAGCGGCGTGAGCACGCCGAGCTTTATCGGGCTCCCCTGCGCGGTCCCGCTCGACCCACCGTACGCGCTCGACCCGCTCAACGCGGCAGTGAGCATCACGACAGCGCCCACGGCCGCAATCAACCTGTATCGCTTCACGACCTCTCTCCTTCCGTCATGTCTGCCAAGGACCAGGCCTGGTAACGACCAGACGTTCCCCTCCCGACCTGCTGTCGAGTCGACACAACCCCCCTTGTGCGGTCGATAAGTCTGACGACGCGCGGGTCTGAAGGTTGCGCGAACCGTGGATCCCGGCGGCTCGGCGAGCGCGTCGCGAGGACATCGGCGCATGTATACAACACGCACCGTCCGGCGTCCAGCAAACCCCATCCTTGCGCCATACACATCCAGCATTTGCATACAAGCGCGGTAGGCTCCCTTACGGTTCTGCGACGACAAGGATGTGAGGTATGACGATCACGAGCGGCCCCATCCACCCCGAGGAGGCGGTGTCGGCGATTCGCTCGGGCGACACGGTGATGGTGGGCGGGTTCGGGCTCGTCGGAGCGCCACTCACGCTCATCGGCGCTCTCGTGGAGTGCTCCCACGCCGACGAGCTGACGATCGTCTCGAACAACATCGGCGAGCCGGGTCGCGGGCTCGGGAAGCTGCTGCGCCAGGGTCGGATCAAGCGCGGCATCTCGTCGTTCTTCACCTCGAACCCGGAGGCCGTGGCGGCTGTCAACGCCGGCGAGATCGAGGCCACGCTCGTGCCGCAGGGGACGTTCGCCGAGGCCATCCGTGCGGCCGGCGCCGGGATCGCAGGGTTCCTCACGCCGGT
>DATFEK010000038.1:0-2184 GCA_035251305.1 Gaiellaceae bacterium
GAAGAATCGCGGCCCGAACGCCGCTGCAAGAACCGCGGCGGCGTTTGGGTTGGACACCCCTAGACCCCGGCGGGCGCAGCCAGAGAGGCAGACGAGCCCTTCGTTCAGCTCGGAGACGAGCTCGAGAGACACCGACGGAGGAAGCGGCTCCCGGTCCTCGCTTCCTGCACGGCGTGTTCCCGCATGAGCCGCAGTGAGGAGGCGGCAGAGGCTCGCGTACCCGCGCCTCGACTCGACGAGCAGCGTCACATGGGCACCACCGTCGAGCGTCACCTCGGCGCCGGTGATCGGCCGCACGCCGAGCGCCTTCGCCGCGTGCGCAAACTCGAGGGAGCCGTAGACGCCGTCATGATCGGTGAGCGCGAGCGCCTCGTACCCGAGCTCGGCCGCGCGCGCTGCGAGCTCCTCCGGCTGCGACGCCCCGTCGAGAAAGCTGTACGCAGAGTGGCAATGCAGCTCGACGTAGCCAGCCATCTAGGCTGCGGAAGCATGGTCGAGATCGGTGAAGGCGAGCTCCTCTTTCGCCGCGAGGAGCTCGACGTCTCGCTCCTCGTGGACGTCGAGCAGCTCGCTGCGGTCGACGTGCGCGCCGCTCGCGGATGGGGAACGACGCCTCCTCACGTCCACGTTCGGCACGGAGAGGCGCTGTACGTCCTCGCGGGAGAGCTCGAGCTCCAGCTCGACGATCGCGTGCAGCAGGTGGGTCCGGAGACATGGGCGTTCGTCCCGCCCGGAGTCGTGCACACGGTCGAGACCGGCAGTGACACACCGGCGCGGTACCTCGTCCTTCATGCTCCCGGCGCGGGCTACGGCGACTACGTCCGGGGGGACATGGCCGCCTTCGACCAACGGCCGGCGGCGGATTACGTGTCTGCTGACCCAGGGCTCGCCGTCGTCCGCCGAGCGGGCGGAAAGGAGGGCGAGACGATCACCGACCTCCCGAACAGGCGTGCGGCCCTGCTCCTCGATCTGGCCGAGCTCGCGGTCACGGAGTGCTCGTACGGCAGCGGAGAGCGCGGAGCGGAGCTGCACGTCCATCGCCACCACGCCGACGCGTTCCTCGTCCTGGAGGGGGAGCTCGAGATCAAGCTCCACGAGGGGTCGCTCACGGTTCCCGCGGGAACCTTCGTCCTCGTTCCTCCCGGCGTCGTCCACGGCTTCGACAACGAAAGCGGCACGACCATGCGCTACTTCAACCTCCATGCGCCGTCGGTCGGCTTCGGGGACTACCTGCGCGGGCAGAATCCCGACTTCGACCAGCACGACCCGCCCATCGGCGGAGGCGCGGACCCGCGGGCGATCGTCGCCGTGCGTCTCGCCGGGTAGGTTGTCGGCATGACCTGGGAGGAGCTCGTACGCGAGGTGACGGCACGGCATCCGCTGAAGGAGTCGAAGATGTTCGGGATGCCGTGTCTCAAGCGGGAGAACGGCAAGGTCGTCGCCGGATACTGGAAGGACGGCGGGCTCACGGTCAAGCTCACCGACGCTGCGCAGCGCGAGGCAGCGCTCGCGGCCGGCGCCGAGCCCTTCGACCCGGGGATGGGTCGCGTCATGAAGGAGTGGGTCCTCGTCCCCGCGTCGCACTCGGACAGCTGGGAGCGCCTCGTCGAGCAAGCTATCGGCTGAGTGGACGAGCCCATCGCACTGGGTCCCGGCGAGGGAATCCCCGTCAAGGCAGATCGCCCCGAGCTCTCGCTGCTCGAAGTCACGTTCGAGCCGGAGGCCGGCGTTCAGCCCCACTTCCACAGAAGGCACAGCGACTCGTTCTACGTCCTCGAGGGCGAGCTCGAGTTCCACGTGGGAGACGAGGTGTTCACCGCGACTGGGGTCCGACCCCGACCCTGGCTGCATCAGGCGTTCTGGGTGAACCAGCAACCCTGCTCGCGATCCCGGTAGACGCAGACGTTCCGGCCGCTCTCGAGCACGACCTCGAAGTAGCGCCGGTCGACTGGGTCATCCGTCCACCAGCGATCGACGACACACCACTCCTCGCGCACGAGAGTCACCTGCTCGCGGTTCACGACTCGAGGCGTCTTGCCCGGTCCGGTCTCGACGAGCGCCGCCCGCGGCGCGTTCAGTCGTCCCGCGGAACGACGAGCGCTCGCGCTTCCGGAACCCGCGACCACGGCGCCACCTCCACCACAGCGCACACCGAACCTGTCCCAGTACTGGCTCGCACCTGGC
>DATFEK010000051.1:0-7516 GCA_035251305.1 Gaiellaceae bacterium
TTCAGCGGGATCGCCGTCGTCGTGGACATCGGGGCGGACGCGATCACGCCGCTCGGTGTGGCCGCCGGCTTCGGATTCGGGCTCGCCCTCGCCATAGCCGCCTTCGGACACGTCTCGGGTGGGCATTTCAACCCAGCCGTCAGCGCCGGCCTCGCGATCGCCGGTCGCTTCCCGAACCGAGACGTTGTTCCCTACTGGATCGCTCAGCTCGTCGGTGGCTTCGGTGCCGTTCTCGTGATGGCGATCGTCTACTCGAGCGAGGTCACGGACGCATTGCACACGCAGCCGGGAAGCGGGATCGACGACTGGGCGGCTCTCGTGCTGGAGATCATCGGCACGGCCATCCTGACGATGGTCATCCTCACGGTGGCGACCGACGATCGCGCTGCCTGGAAGGGCGTCATGGCCCCGTTCCTCATAGGGCTCGTGATCTTCACAGCAGCCACGACCGTCGGGCCGGCCTCGGGCGGATCCTTCAACCCCGCTCGCTCGCTCGACCCCGTGCTCTACAACCAGGAGTGGAGCGACGTGTGGATATATATCGTGGGCCCACTGGCCGGAGCGATTCTCGGAGGTGCGATCTGGTCGTACCTGCTGCTGAAGAGGTCGTCCGCAGCCGCGTAGGTGATCAGCGGCCGCTGGCCGAGAAGTGCTGGTAGTCCTTGACCGACGTCCAGCGACCGCCCCAGCCCCAGCCGATCGCGTCGAACGCATTCACGAGCGCTCCGCCCTCGTAGGCCATGCCGGGCCGGCGGGGAGTTCGTTCCACGTACGGGCGGCTGGCTCGATGCGACGTGCGTCCACCCGAGACGTAGGGATTCTCGATCGGGTTCACGTCGATCGCGCGCCCATAGGCGTGCTCGGACCAGCGGCCCGTGCCCTCGACATAGCGGCAGTTGAAGGCCGAGGTGTTGTCGGCCTCGATCGACCGGAAGTCGCTGGCACCGTACGCGTCGACGGGGACCATCCGCCGGATCGGGAAGCGCGCGTCGTAGAGACGGCGAAACACATCCAGGAGATCTCGTGCGACCTCCTTGTGAGCGATCAGCCGACCCGTTCGAGCGCGGCCGTCGAAGCCCCAGTGGGAGAGCGTGACGAGCCGAAGATCGCGGAGCGCCACAGGGCATCCGGTCCGCCAAGACACGCCGGTCATCCGCCTCGCCTGGGCGGCGTCGATTCGCTCGATCGTTCCGCGAAAAACGGCGTTGCCTTGCGACAAGCGGTCACTTGCCGCTGCGGCACCGGCAAGGAAGACGACGCCGAGAGTGAGCGCCGTTACGGCGAGCGGGACGAGCCTCACAAGTCGGGGCGGCGGGATTCGGACCCGCGGCCTCTCGCTCCCAAAGCGAGCGCTCTACCAGGCTGAGCTACGCCCCGTCAATCGGTCAAACGTCCGCACAGCATGGCAGTTGGCGCAGACCAGGTCGCACTTTGCGATCTCGTCGAGCACACGTCGGTTGCTATGCGTCTTGACGATAAGGGTGCTGATCAGGGCCACTTTCGCCGTCCCGGGGCGATGATCCCACTCCATCGCCGAGTAATGAAAGACGCCGCCGCAGTCGACGCACGGCTTGTTCTTCTTGAGCTCGCGATACCACTCGAGAACCTCTGCCGGACGACACGCGACTCTCCGGTACCGCACTAGCCATGTCGATAGCCTCGCGCGATGGTCGACGCCCCCACCCTACTCCCGGAGGGGCGTCCGGACGACCGCACGAGACTCGGCTACACGATGGTCGCGGTGGCGGCAACGCTCTTCGCGTTCAACGGCAGCGTGTCGAAGGTCGTTCTCGACTCCGGGCTCTCCTCTCTCGAGCTCGCGCAGATTCGTGCGACGTGCGCGGCGCTCGGGCTGCTGGGCTTCCTGCTCGCATTCGCGCGACCCGCGCTCCGCGTCGGCCGCCGCGAGCTTCTGTTCCTCGCCGCCTTCGGAATCGTCGGGGTCGCACTCGTGCAGTGGCTCTACTTCGTCGCGATCCACAACCTGCCGGTCGGGGTCGCGCTGCTGATCGAGTTCACGGCGCCGCTCTTCGTCGCCTTGTTCGCACGCTTCGTCTACAAGGAGCACATTCGCAGCAGGATCTGGGTGGCCGTCGTGCTCTGCATCACCGGCCTGGCCGTCGTCGTGGAGGTCTGGGCCGGCGTCGCCTTCAGCACCGTCGGAGTCACCGCGGCGCTCGCCGGCGCGTTCGGTCTCACCGCCTACCTCCTCATGGCCGAGCGCGAGCGGCGCCACCGCGATCCCGTGTCGCTGTCGTTCTACGGCTTCCTCTTTGCCGCGGCGCTGTGGGCGGTCGTGCAGCCGCTCTGGGAGTTCCCGTGGGACGTGCTCGGCAACACCGTCTCGCTGCAGGGGAACCTCTCGGAGCACACGGCGCCTGTCTGGATGCTGGTGGCGTTCATCATCGTCATCGGCACCATGGTCACGTTCTCGCTGCTCACGGGAGCGTTGCGCCACATCAGCGCGACCCGCGCATCGATCGTCGCCACCCTCGAACCGGTCATCGCAACCGCGATCGCGTGGATCTGGCTGGAGGAGGCGTTCGGGCCCGCGCAGCTCGTCGGTGGCGCGGTCGTCCTCGCCGGCATCTTCCTCGCGCAGTCGGCGAGGTAGCCTGTTCGCGATGGTGGAACGAGTCCTCCTGGCCTCCCCGCGTGGCTACTGCGCCGGCGTCGAGCGCGCCGTGGAGACGGTCGAGCTCGCGCTCGAGCACTACGGCGCCCCCGTGTACGTGCGCAAGCAGATCGTCCACAACATCCACGTCGTGCGTGACCTCGAGGCGCGTGGCGCGATCTTCGTGGACGAGGAGACGGAGGTGCCTGAGGGCGCGACGGTCGTGTACTCGGCGCACGGCGTCGCCCCGACCGTCTACGCGAACTCTTCCCGCCTCGGGCACAACGTCATCGACGCCGTGTGCCCGCTCGTGACCAAGGTGCACGTGCAGGCGCGCAGGTACGCGGAGGAGGGCTACACGGTCGTGCTCATCGGCCACGAGGGCCACGAGGAGGTCGTGGGCACGATGGGCGAGGCGCCCGACGCGACGGTGCTCGTGCAGACCGTCGAGGAGGCGGAGGCGCTCGACCTGCCCGAGGAGACGAAGCTCGCGTACGTGACGCAGACGACGCTCTCGGTCGACGAGACCGGCGAGATCATCACGACGCTGCGACGGCGCTTCCCGGCAATTCGGGCGCCACGCAAGGAAGACATCTGCTACGCGACCTCGAATCGCCAGTGGGCAGTGAAGGAAATGCTCCACGAGATCGACCTCCTGCTGGTGATCGGATCGCGCAACTCGTCGAACTCGAACCGGCTGGTCGAGACGGCGCGAGCCTCCGGTACGACGGCCTATCTGATCGACGACGAGACCGAGATCGACGAAGCGTGGCTGGAGGGCGCCGCCACGGTCGGGATCACGTCAGGCGCGTCCGCTCCCGAGAAACTCGTCAGTCGGGTCTGCGACTGGTTCCGCGCGCGCGGCGTCGACGACATCGAGGCGTATCGGCTCGTCGAGGAGGACGTGACGTTCCGACTTCCGGTCGAGCTTCGTCGCGAACTGGAGCTCGCAGCCCAATAGGGTGCGCAAGAGCGTCGTCGCAGTGATCGGGATCGTTGCCTTCGCCGCCGGCTTCATGCTCGGAGGCGTGACTCGGAAGCCGGCCTCGAGCGGTCTACCGACTGCGGTCGAGGCGAGTCGCTCGGCGCTCCTCGCAGCTGCCGAGAGCGGCGACTACGACGACGTCCAGGCCCTCCTTCCGACCGACGGCGGTTTCAGATACACGTTTGGAGAACCCGTCGAGGGCGGTCCGATCGCATACTGGCAAGAGCTCGAGCGTACGACCGACGAGCGTCCGCTCGAGAGCCTCGCGGCGATCCTGCGGATGCCGTACACGCTCTCGCGCGGCTACTACTTCTGGCCTTTCGCGTACAACGTCGCCGACGCGAACGACATCACGGGCCACGAGCGGGCGCTGCTCGCGCCGCTCGGCCGTCTCGATCGGCTCTTCGTCGAAGGAACGGGCTACCTCGGCTGGCGCGCGGCCATCGCTCCGAACGGGACCTGGGTGCTCTTCCTGGCGGGAGACTGAGCGAGGGCGCTCAGAGTCGAACGAGGGCGCGAAGGTCCTCGAGCAAGCTCGCCCGCCTGGGTCGAGCCGCGAGGTAGGCCGCGAGCTTCGCCGCCTCTTCCTCGTCGAGCGTCACCGCCGCCCGAGCAGTTCCGCTCTCGTCCCAGACGCTGAAGCGGACCCGTTGCTCCGGGAGGTAACGGGAGACGCGCAGCGCCTTCCTGGAATCGTCGTCTGCTCCTCTGAAGAACTCGACGAGCTTGCGGCGCTGCGGTGCGGCACACCAGGGGCAGTAGCGGAATTCACCCGCGACCTCCCTCTCGCAGCGCTGGCACCGCGCCATGAGCTCAGCATACGCCGGAAGCTAGGCCTTGGTGATCGCGACCTCTGCTCCGCTCGCTTCCACCGAGACCGCCAGTGTCTCGCGAGAGATCCACTCCTCGTGCGCAAGCAGGTCGGCCTCGGTCTCGGGAACCGTCAGCCGGATCCGATCCGTGAGCTCGAGGCCGGCTTCCTTGCGCTTCGTGTTCACAGTGTGGATGAGGTCGTAGACGCGGCCCCGGGAGACGAGGCTTTCGTCGAGCTCGAGGTCGAGCGCGACGGTCACGCCGTCGGATGTCGCCACGGCCCACCCCTCCTTTCCCGTGCGCTCGACGAGCACCTCGCCGGGCTCGAGCTCGTGGCCGGCGGCGAGGAAGCCGCCTCCTGGACGCTCCTCGAAGTCGCCGCTCTCGAGCGCAGCTCTCACGGCCCCGAGCTCGCTGCCGAGCTTCGGCCCGAGAACCGGAAGGTTCGGCTTGACGCGGAGCTCGCTCGCCTCGACCTCGCCGAACGTCACCTCCTCGACGCGGAGCTCTTCGGCGATCTCGTCCACGTGTGCGCGGGCAGCTGCCGCGCCGTCGACGACGAGGGCCCGGAGCGGCTGGCGCAGCTTCACGCCAGCGGCCGCGCGTGCTTGCCGACCGAGCTCGACGACGCGTCGCAGCTCGCCGATCTCGTCGAGGAGCGCGGAGTCGGGCGCCTCGACCTCGGGCCAGCCCGCGAGGTGGATCGACTCGGGCGCGTCCCCGCACGGTCCTGTCAGCCGCGCCCACAGGTGCTCCGTGAGAAAAGGCATGAGCGGTGCGACGACGCGGAGGCCCTGGACGAGCGCGTACCAGAGGGCGCGCAACGCCGACGTGTCGCCGTCCCAGAACCGTCGCCGAGAGCGCCGGATGTACCAGTTCGAGACGTCGTCGACGAACGACTCGTACGCACGAACGACGTTCACCGTGAGCCAGCCCTCGTACGCCGCCGTCGCCTCGGCCACGAGCGCGTTCGTGCGCGCGACGAGCCACTTGTCGAGCGGCTGGAGGTCCGCGTCGGGCCTTCGTTCGAGGTCGTCGAAGACGGGCGTCCAGCCCTCGATGTTTGCGTAGTCGACGAGGAACTTGCACGAGTTCCAGAGGGTGAGCAGCTTGCGCTTGATCTCGTGCGCGGGACCGAACCCGAAGAGGAGGTTCTGGTTGGGCGGCTGAGCGCAGTACTGCCAGCGCATGACGTCCGCGCCCATGCGCGCGAACGCGTCCTCGGCGTCGATCATGTTCCCCCACGAGCCGTGCATCTCGCGGCCCTTCTCGTCGAGCATCTTCTCGTAGCCGAGGACGCGCTCGAACGGCGAGCGGCCGGTCAGCGCGACCGACATGAAGAGCTGGGAGTAGAACCAGAGCCGAATCTGCTCGCGCATTTCAGACACCCAGTCGGCCGGGAACCACTGCTCCCAGTACGCATGGTCGGGGAGGTCGGCCGTCGTCAGCCCCTTCGCCGCTCCGGTCGCGTAGCCCTCGCTGACGTACGCGTCGCTCTGCCAGCCGAGCGTCGAGAACGGGACGATGCCGGCGTCGAGCCAGACGTCTCCGACCTCTGGAATGCGACGGACGATGGCCCCACACGACTCGCAGCGGATCGGCACGTCGTCCACCCAGGGTCGCCGAAGCTCCTCGAGCCCTTCGAGACCCGAGACGGCCCGTTCTGCGAGCTCGGCCTTCGAGCCGATGACGGTCACATGACCGCATGCGCCCTCGTAGATCGGAAGTGGGAGCCCGTAGTAGCGGCGCCGCGAGATGTTCCAGTCGCCCATGTTGCGGAGCCAGTCGTCCATGCGCTTGCCCATGTAGGCGGGTGTCCACTCGACCGTGCCATTCGCGGCGAGCAGAGGTTGCCGGAGCTCGTCGACCCGGATCAGCCAGTCGTCCGTGACCCGCCAGATCAAGGGCGTGTCGCACCGCCAGCAGTGGGGGTAGCGATGCTGGTACTTCCCTGCCTGGAGCAGGAAGCCGGTCTCGGCGAGGCGCCCGACGATCTGATCCGCGGCGTCCGTGGTCGAGAGGCCGTGCAGCCAGCCGTAGGAGTCGTAGAAGCGGCCTCCCTCGTCGACCGGCGACAACACCGGCAGGTCGTGGATCCGGCTGAGCTCGAAATCCTCCTGCCCTGCGCCAGGAGCGATGTGGACGATGCCGCTTCCCTCTTCCAGTGACACCTCGTCCCACGGGATCACTCGATGGTCGACCTCGCTGCCGGGCCCGAGATCGTCGAACGGCCCCCGGTACATCAGGTCCACGAGCTCGGCGCCTGCGACGGTGCGGGCGAAGGACTCCTCCGGATAGCGTGCGACCGCCACCCACTCGCCGTTCTCACGCCGCCCGTACTCGGCGTCTGGCTTCACGGCCGCAGCGACGTTCGCCGGCAGCGTCCACGGCGTCGTCGTCCAGATGACGAGCGCCTCGCCCGGATTGTCGAGGAGCGGCAACCGGACGTAGAGCGACGGATCGGTTCGCTCCTGGTAGACGCCGCTCTGCGTCAGCTCGTGCTGGGAGATGGACGTGCCGCAGCGCGGACACCACTCGGTCGACCGGCGACCCTTGTAGAGGAAGCCCTTTTCGTGCATGAGCTTCAGGAACCGCCAGATGTACTCGATGTTCGTGTCGGAGAACGTGAAGTAATCGTTCCCCCAGTCCATCCACTGCCCTAGCCTTTTCGAGCCGCGCGTGAGCTCCGTCGCCGACCAGATCACCTTCTCGCGACACTTGCGGGCGAATTGGGCGAGACCGTATTCCTCGATCTCCCGTTTGGAGTTCAACCCGAGCTCACGCTCGACCCCGACCTCGATCCAGAGGCCCTGGCAGTCGAATCCGTTCTGGTAACGCTGGTCGAATCCCTGTAACGCCTTGTAGCGCTGGAAGACGTCCTTCAGTGTGCGACCCCACGCCGTATGGACGGCAAGCGTCTTGTTGGCGGTAACCGGGCCGTCGATGAAGCTGAACTTCGGGCCCCCGCGGTTCAGCTCGCGCAACTTCTCGAACGTCCCTGCGCGCTCCCAGAGCTCGAGAATCTCGAGCTCGAGCGCGTTATGGTCGGGCTTGTCCGGGAGAGGTGAGAAGATCGGCGCCACGTGGAGGAGCTTCTAGTCTAG
>DATFEK010000055.1:0-6266 GCA_035251305.1 Gaiellaceae bacterium
ATCGTGGCTGCGCGGGCGAGGTAGCGTGTAGGCATGACTAGGAAACTCTTGGCCACTGCAGGTGCTTCGCTCGCGCTCGTCGCCGCAGGGTGCGGTGGCGGCGACGAATCGTCATCCGCTTCCCCGACCGACGAGTGGGCGGAGGGCTTCTGCACTTCCATCACGACGTGGACCGACTCGCTCACGGGCATCAGGGACCAGTTCAGCAGCCCGTCATCGCTCACGTCAGAGGCGCTCACCGACGCCGCGAACGACGTCTCCAGCGCGACCGAGACGCTCGTCGACGATCTGAGAGCGCTCGGCGCGCCGGATACCGAGTCGGGCGAGGACGTCAAGACCTCGATCGACGAGCTGTCGAACACCGTCGAGAGCGAGGCCGCGAAAATCGAGAGCGCGGCGGAGGGCGTCTCAGGGCTGGCGGATCTACCGAGCGCCATCAGCTCGATCACGACGTCGCTCTCGGCGATGAGCAGCGCGTTCTCAACGACGCTGCAGACGGCGGAGAGCGCGGATGCCAGCGGCGAGCTCCGGACCGCTCTCGAAGATTCACCCGCCTGCGCGGACATCTCCAGCTAGCGGACAAGGGATCACACCCGTGGGGCCTGCCCCAGCCCCGCGGCGACGGTCGATGGACGGCGGGGTCAGACCCCACGGGTCTGACCCCGGATAGCCTGTGCCCTACGGAACCCGAACGTTGCTTGCAGCCGCGGCGACCACGCTCTCGAGGTAGTGACATCAGGGCCAGGCCCCACGGGTCTGACCCCGCCTTCGCCCGTAGTCGCCTATGGAACTCGCGCGCCCTCCGCGGCCACGCTCTCGAGGTACTGGTGGACGCGCTGGATCACGACCGACCCCTCGCCCACGGCCGACGCCACCCGCTTCACCGACCCCGCGCGCACGTCACCGATTGCGAACACACCGGACAGGGTGGTCGCGAAGTCGGCGCCGGTGAGCACGAAGCCGTGCTGGTCACGCTCGATCTCGGCCGGAAGCCACTCGATCTGAGCCTGGGCGCCGATGAGGATGAAGAGCGCGTCCGCCGGCTCGGTCGTCCGACCACCCGCGTGACGCAGGCTGAGGCTCTCGAGTCGTCCTTCGCCCTCGGCACCGACGACCTCGGTCGCCAGCCGCAGCTCGATGTTCTCCTTCCCGGCGATCTCGTCGATCAGATACCGAGACATGCTCGCCGCCAGCGACTCGCCGCGAACGACGAGACTGACCTTTGCGGCGTACCGGCTCAGGTGGACGGCGGCCTGCCCCGCGGAATTCGCCCCTCCGACGACGTAGACGCTCGCCCCCGTGAACTGCCGCGCCTCCGAGGGCGACGACCCGTAGAACACACCGGCGCCCTCGAGTGCCGCGAGCGCCGGGACCTCGAGGCGCCGGTACGAAACACCCGTCGCGAGGATGACCGCTCGCGCCTCGACCTCGGTCCCGCCCGAAAGCGAAACGACGTGACTTCCGTTCTCGGAGCGGAGCCCGGTTACCTCGCGCGTGAGAAGGAACGTCGCCCCGAAGACCCACGCCTGCTGGTAAGCGCGCTGAGCGAGCTCGGCTCCACTCAGACCTCGCGAGAACCCGAGGTAGTTGCGAATCCGGGCACTCGACCCCGCCTGGCCTCCGATCGAATGGCGCTCGACCACGAGTGCGCGCAACCCCTCGGACGAGGCGTAGACGCTCGCGGCCAGGCCCGCCGGACCTGCACCGACGATCACGACGTCGAAGGGCTCCGGATCGTCGAGCTCCGTTCGCATCCGCGTCCCGTGCTGCGCGATGTCCTCTGGTCTCGGATCGACGAGCGCGCTCCCGTCCGGTAGGAGGACGACCGGGACCCGCGATCCCTCGTGACCGCACCCGCGGAGGAACTCCGCACCCTCTTCCGAATCGCACGTATGGAAGGCGTGAGGCACGCCGTTCCGCGCGAGGAGGTTACGAAGCTCGTACCCGGACGGCGACCACGGGTCGGCTATGACCGTGATCTCACGGCGGCCCGGCGCGTTCGCACGCCGCCACTCCTGCAGAAACTCGGAGACGAGCCGGTGGAACAGCTCGTCGGGCGTGCTCCAGGGCTTGAGCGCGTAGTAGTCGATGTGCCCGACGGCCATCGCGTTGCGGATCGCGTCGGCGGTCTCATCGTCGGCCCAGCCGCCCCACGGGATGAGCAACGCCCTCTTCGCGTGCGGATGCAGGTCGTGAACGCGGGCGAGGAGATCCTCGCCCTTCAGCTCCTGCGTGCCACGAGCTGCGAGCACGATCGCGACCGCGTCGTGCCGCTCGCGCATCGCCTCGAGCTGGCGCAGCGCAGCCTCGGTCGAAGGCCCGCACACGACCGTGTAGTCGCGCGCGTACCGTTGGAGCTCGCCGGTGATTCGCTCGAGCGCATCGGCGTCCTCGTCCACCGCGAGGATGAGCGGGAGCTCGGTCACGCGGGATGGCGCTCCGGCTCGACCACGAAGGCGGCGAGGCGCCATTCGCCGTCCAGGCCCTTGAATGTGTGAGTCCCCCGATCCTCGAACGTCAGACCCGACGCTCCGGCGAGGGCGCGCGTCAGGTCGGAGACGAGGATCTCACCCGGATCGGCGACGGCCATGATGCGCGCAGTTTCGTGGACGGTGACCCCGCGAATGTCCTGGCCCACGAGCTCGACTTCGCCGACGTGTACCCCAGCGCGAATGCTGAGACCGTCGCGGCTCGCAGCCCGGCGAATCGCGGCCGCACAGTGCAGTGCGCGGGCGGGACCATCGAACGTCGCGAGCATGCCGTCGCCCGTCGTGACGATCTCGCGTCCGCCGAAGCGTTCGAACTCGATCCGCGCAGCCTCGAAATGAGACGAAAGAAGCTCCCGCCACCGCGTATCGCCCAGGCTCGCGGCCTTCGCGGTGGAATCCACGAGATCGGTGAGAAGGAGCGTGGCGAGGACGCGGCTGTGGATGCCGGTCGGGAACCCGGCAAAGGCGCGGATGCCACTCCACTCGATCTGCACGCACGGTTCGTCACCGACGGTGAACCCGTCGTGGCCGGGCGGAATGTCGAATACGTCGTGGGGCCCGAACTCGAGCTCGGTCCCATCTGTCAGGACGATGCCGAGCCGCCCGGATAGGACGACCCCGATGTGGCGAGCCTGGCACCACTCGCCGCCAACCGTGGGCTTGACGTGCGTCGACCACCGCCAGCCGGGCTCGGACACGAGCTCTCCGACGGTGAGATCGCCGAGCTCGACGACCCGAGCCGTCATCCCCGGGAACTCGATGACGCTGTCCGGCGACTCGAGGCTCTTGGACAGAGCGTCGGGCATACGGTCAGCGTGCGCTCACGGTATCCCCGACGTCGGCGATCGCGCGTAGTGCCTGTCCGAGCGCGATCGGGATAGTGGCGATGAAGATCGACACCGGCAGGCCGATGAGGAGCACGCCGATCGTCTGCCAGAACCCCTCCACCTCGAAAGCCCACACGATCGATCCGATCGCGGCGGCGATCATCCCGAACACGCCGACGAGCGTCGCGATGAACGCCCAGGTGCGGAGTGTTCCGTACTGGGTCATGACAACCTCCTGTAGAAGTCGTGAGTGGGTACGAGTCTACGCGCGCTCGGCCGACCCTATTCCGCCAAGAGGCGCGAAGACTCCGTCCGGATCGACGTGGCCCTTGAGGGCCACGAGCCTCGCGTAATTGTGCTCGCCGTACGACGCGCGTAGGAGGTCGTCTCCTTCCTCGAAGAACCCGGGGAAGTTGAGGTAGGCGCCGCCGCTCGAGAACCCGCGGAGATCGTCGACCGTCGAGCGTGCCCAGGCGATGTTCGCGTGGTCATCGCTCGCCTCTTCCCAGTTCGCCTCGACCCCGATGAGGTACGACGGCCGCGCTCCGAAGGCACTCTCCTCGGGCGCGACGCGACTCATGGCGCCGCCGTGGTACCAGATGTCGATCGTCGAGTGTCCCGAGGGTGCTACGTCGGCATGAGCGGCAAGACGTGAGCGCACGGCGCCGTCGAGCTCGTCGAGGTCGACCGACTTCCAGTAGTAGCGCCACCCGTCCGGATAGTCCTCGTCCAGGACCGCCTGTGCCTCCGTGTACGACATGACCCCGCTCAGATCGAGGATCGGGTCCCCGAGCTCCCGCACGGGTGCGAGCACGCGCTCGCCCTCGGTCGCACCGCCGGAGTAGAGCGCGGCCAGCGCCGCGTACGGACGTCCGCGCCATTCCTCGGGAAAGACCTCCGCGTGGGGCACGCGGCCGAGAATGCCGAGCGGACTGACCTCCTCGGGAGCCGCCTGCGTGTACTCGTCGCCGAAGAGGATCACCTCGTCGGCCCGCTCACCCGGGTAGAGCACGAACGCGAACATCACCTCAGGACCGACGGGATGGAGCCGGTACTCGAAGGACGTGACGACACCGAAGCTCCCCCCTCCTCCACGCAGTCCCCAGAACACGTCGGAGTGCTCGGTCTCACTAGCCGTGAGCACGCGGCCGTCGGCGGTCACGACCTCGAGCGACAGGAGGTTGTCGGCGGCGAGCCCGTGCTTGCGGCGGAGCCACCCGATTCCGCCCGAGAGGGTGAGGCCCGCGATGCCCGTCTTCGTTACGACGCCCAGAGGTGTCGCGAGGCCGAAGGCCTGTGTCGCGCTGTCGAGCTCACCGAGCGTGACGCCTCCCTCAGCGCGCGCTGTTTGCGCGTCCGGGTCGACCTCGACCCGCTTCATCGCCGAGAGGTCGACCACGAGACCGCCGTCCGAGAGGGCGTTACCCGCGACGCCGTGCCCCCCGCCGCGCGCGGTGACTACGAGCCCGTTCTCGCGTGCGAAGCTGACGGCCTCGCGAACGTCCTCGACGTCGGCGGCCCTCGCGATCACGGCAGGCCGCGTGTCGATCATGCCGTTCCAGATGCGCCGCGCGTCGTCGTATTCGGCGTTCGACGGGACGAGCACGTCCCCGCGCATGCGCGCGCGCAGCGCGTCCGCCCCCAGGCCCACTGCACCCATCGTCTTGCTCATCGCACGTTCCTCCTCGATACGTAACAGACTGAATAGTCGGTATTCATAGCAGACCGTTTAGTCTGTTTCAAGGTACAATCTCGACCATGCCCCGCGACGGCACCGCTACGCGTAGCCGAATACTCGACGCCGCAGAGGGGCTCGTGCTCGAGCAGGGGTTCGCCGGCACGTCCGTGGACGACGTGATCGCATCCTCGGGAACGACCAAGGGCGGCTTCTTCCACCACTTCGCGACGAAACAGGAGCTTGCACGAGCTCTCGTGGAGCGCTACGTCGCAGCCGATATGGAGCTCCTCGACGATCTGTTCGCCCGCGCGGAGCAGCTGAGCAGTGACCCTCTGCAACAGCTCCTGATCTTCGTCGGCCTGCAGGAGGAGCTCGCGACCGAGCTCGCGAGTAGCAATCCGGGATGCCTCTACGCGTCGTTCATGTACGAGCAGGACCTCGTCGACGAGACGACAAGGGAGCTGATCGCCGACGCGGTGCGCGCCTGGCGTACCCGAACGCGTGAAAAGCTCGCCGAGGTCTCCGAGCGCTACCCGCCGCGCGTCCCGATCGATCTCGACGCGCTTGCCGACCAGGGCCTCGCCGTCTACGAGGGCACGTTCGTCCTCTCGCGCGCTCTCTCGGAGCCCGAGCTCCTCCGAGGCCAGCTTCGACACTTTCGCACGTACCTCGAGCTCCTGTTCAGCCCAGCCTGAGCGCGCGCACGGCGTCGATGGTATCCGCCTCCTCCGCGCGCTTGTCCGGCCGGTACCCCTTGACGCGCGCGAAGCGGAGCGCCACGCCGCCGGGGTAGCGCGGGCTCGTCTGAACCCCGTCGAACGCGATCTCCACCACGAGCTCCGGGCGCAGATGCACGGCGTACCGATCGCGGTGCGTCTCGAGCTGCTGGAACCGCTCGGTCTGCCACGCGAGCATCTCGTCCGTCATCCCCTTGAACGTCTTCCCGAGCATGACGAAGCCACCGCCCGCCGGATCGCGAGCGCCGAGATGGATGTTCGAGAGCTTGCCGCGGCGGCGGCCGTGCCCCCATTCGGCGGCGAGCACGACGAGGTCGAGCGTGTGCGCAGGCTTCACCTTGAGCCAGCCGGTTCCGCGACGACCTGCCTCGTAAGGAGCGTCGAGCGCTTTCACCATGACGCCTTCGTGGCCGCGCGCGAGAGCGTCCTCGACGAACGCCTGAGCCGCCGCCTCGTCGTCGGTCTCGATTCGAGGCACGACGATCGACCGTGGAAGATGCTCGTCGAGAGCAGCGAGCCGCTCGCGCGCGGGACG
>DATFEK010000090.1:0-15738 GCA_035251305.1 Gaiellaceae bacterium
GCCGGCGGACGAAAACCGAAAGACCTCGTTGCGAGGATCGACCACGGCGTAGACGACGGTCGCAAACGCCGACTCGAGCGTCTCGTCGCCGAGGCGGTCGAGGCGGGTGAGCGCGGACGAGGGCTTCAGCCGCTCGACTGAGAATGCTCGCAGCGCGTTGCGCAGCTGTCCCATGCTCGCGGCAGCATGGACGCCCTTTCCCATGACGTCGCCGACGATGAGCCCCAGCCGTCCGTCGTGGAGTTGGAGAGCGTCGAACCAGTCGCCTCCCACCGCGACCCCCTGGGTTCCCGGAAGGTAGCGAGCCGCAATCTGCACGCCTTCGACCCGCGGAAGCGAGGCAGGCAGGACGCTTCTCTGGAGCGTCTCTGCGGTCGTGCGCTCCGATTCGAAGACACGTGCACGGTCGAGCGCAAGCGCAGCCTGACCGGCTGTGCTCTCGATGAAACCTCGGTCCTCCCGACTTAGCGCAAAGGGTTCATTCCAGGACATGGCGAGCACGCCGATGCGTGCGCGCCCGGCTACCAGGGGAGCGACGGCGTAGGACACGGGGCCCTTCGACTCACGCGTCGGATCGGTGTCTTCACTCGTATAGAGGCGCCAGCCTTTTCCTCTCGCAGCACGGGTCTCGGGTGTGTCCGCCTCGAGAGAGATCTCGTCGTCCGCAAGCTCGTCCGGGTACCCGCGCCAGGCAAGCGCTCTCAGCGCCGCGCGATCCTCGACAACCGACGAAACGGAGGCCGCGTCGGGCTCGAGCTCTTCGCAAAGCGCCTCCACGACGACCTCGGCGACGTCTTTCTGCGTGAGCGCATTGGAAAGTGCCGCCGTCATCCCCTGGAGACGCTCCGCGCGCACCCGGCGGAGCTGCTCCTCCTCGAAGAGTCTGCTTCGCTCCAGAGCGAGCGAGCACTGCGAGACGACGGTCTCGAGCCACAACCGCTCTGCCTCGCTCACGCGCCTGGCCTGGCGGAAGGTCAGGTGGAGCGCTCCCTGCACCGTCGCGCCCCTCTTCAGCGGAAGTGCGGCCCAGCCGGCGTCCGGAAAGCCACCGGCTTCGGTGAAGGCCCTCGTGTCCTCGGGAGCCAGCGCCCAGACGGCCTCGCCGTTTGACAGAACGCGGGCGAACGGCACGTCTGCGTCGGGCCCGAAAGCGCGCCATGCCTCCAGCTCGTCGTCGTCGAATCCTCGGTGCGACGCGAAGTCGAAGGCGTCACGTTGCGAGCTCCTGAGAACGACGAAACCCGCCTCCGCCCCCAGCGACAGTGCATGCTCGAGACAGGTGTCTGCGACCTCGCCGGGAGTCGCGGCGAGCGAGAGAGCCGCCGTCACCGCCTGCAGTCGTGCTGTGTCCTTCGCACGGGACGCTCCTTCGGCTTCAGCCTGTCGCCGCTCGAGCTGCTCGATCGCCAGACCGGCCTGATCCGCGAAGCGGCGCATCAGGATGACCGTGGAGGGCTCCGGCTCGGAGATGACCACCTCCCATGAGACAGCAAGTACGAGCTCCACCTGGGCGCCGATGGCGATCGGCGAGCGCAAGGAGGATCGGATCCCCATCCGACGAACGCGCTCGAGGCCCTCTCCCCGTGCCTCGAGCAGAACATCGGGGCTGAACGAGATGTCGTGATCCACCACTGCTTCCGCCAGCCCCGAGAAGTCGTCGAGCGACACCTGCAGGCCCTGGGGTAACTCCTCGCGAACCGGATCGCTGTTCAGGAGAACGAGCTGTGAGTCGCGTAGCTGCCAGAGCACGCCGTAGTCGGCGCCGAACGTCGCTCGCGCCTCGCGACAGATCACCGCCGTCACCTCGTCCACCGTCTCGGCGTGGAAACGCGGCGCAACGCGCAGCACCCGATCCAGCGACCGACGCGACTCGCGCTCGCGCTCGTACAGGCGCGCGCGCTCGAGGGCCTGCTCGGCCAGGCCTGCGACGGTCTGCGCGGTCGCGACCGTCTCGCCGTCGACCGAGCCTGGTCGCTCGTAGAAGAATGCGACGACGCCGACCACCTCGCCCACCGCGCGCAGAGGCACGGCGATCGCCGCTTCGACCGACGCCGGGAGCAGCACCGCGCTGTCCGGGAACGACGCCGCCAGGGCCTCCCTGTCGTCCACACGAGCCACGACGCCCTCCCGGGCCGAATGGGTGAGGAGCGTGGACCTCCGAAGGGCCAGCCGTCCGCCGGGCGCGTGTGCTCGAGCCGCGAGGCCCACGGGGTCGACGATGACGAGATCCTCGCCCTCGACCAGACCGAGAGCAGATCCCTGGGCTCCCAGCACGCCCGTGGCCTGATGGGTGATCACGTGGGCGACCTCCACCGACGAGACGGCGTTCGACAGCCCCGCCGCGAGCTTCTGAAGCAGCTCCATCCGCTCGCTCGACCTCTCTGCCGCGTCCGCAGCCCTCGCCGCGCGCAGCTGTCCGCGTCGCATGACGATGCTCACCCATACGACCACGAGTGCCGCGACGAGACTCAGGCCCCAGCGATCGAGATCGTCGCGATCCCTGAAGCTGAAAGACTGCTCCGGGTACAGGATGAACGGCGCGAGCAACCAGCCGATCGCCAGTGTGATCAACCCAGAGCCCGCGCCGCCATACCAGACCGAGATCGCGACCGCGGCGACGAGAAAGGCGTAGACAGGCTCGCTGCCCGTCTCGTACTCGATGAGCCGGGAGGCGACGACGGAGCCCAGCCCGACTGCAACCGCAAAGCCGTAGGTAGCAAACCACGATCGCGCAAGCGGACCGTACTTGGGTCCTTTCGGGGTGTCGCCCGGCGCCACTAAGGATCAGTCTGCCGCAGTGCATCTCCCGCTGCCGTCGGGAGATGGAGCGATGCCTCGCGACGCCACTGGACGAGCTCCCGCGCGACCACAGCGACAGAACCCGCAACGGGAATCGCGGCGAGCGCTCCGAGGACTCCCGCGAGCTCTGCGCCGATCAGGATCGCGACGAGCACCCCGAGCGGAGACAAGTCGACGGCACGTCCGTAGACGATCGGGAGAAGGACGTGGTTCTCGAACTGCTGCCCGCGCGATTCCGACGGTCGCGAGGATGATTCCGGCGGCCACGGCGAGCGTCACCGGGAAGAGCTCGTGTCCCGGAGCTTCGGCATCGGCCGCGTCCTCGACCTCACCGACGTCGCGTTCGAATACAAGTGCAGGAGCCATGAAGCCGTAGTTACCCCGTGGGCCCGGTGGGAGAAACCCGAGACAGCGGCTAGGCGAGCAGGTACGCCACCACGACGAGCGCGAGAACGGCCACGAAGAGCATGGCGATCACTCCGACGACCGATGTGAGGAGCGCGACGGGCGTCCAATCGGCCTTGCCGGCAGCAACCTGCTGCTCGGTCGTGCGACCGGCCGAGGCATCGTCGCCTTCCGAGCGGGGAGCATCGGGTTCTCGGGGAGGCGTGCTCATGCGGGGACGAAGGACGCCTTGTGCTCGATGTACTCGAGCTCCACCTCATCGGGGCCGCGAACGAAGAGGGCCTTGCTGTTTTCGGCGTCGACCTCCTTGTTCACGTGAAAGCCGTGCTCGGCCACCGAGTCTCCGACCTCCTCGAGCGACTCGACAAGGAGTCCGACGTGGTTGAGGAGCGGCCGATCGGTGGCGGGCGGATCGCCCGAATGAAACTCGACGAAGGCTTCGCCGAGCTGCACGCGCTCGACCGTTCCGACGCGCGAGGCTTTCTCGAACCCAAAGGCGAGCCACGCGTGCGCGCTCGCAATGGGATCCCGGACGAGGAGCCCGACGTGCCGCAGCTCGACCTCCCCCTCTGCGGCCGTCGGGACGAGCTCGACGGTCAAACCCTCACCGGCATCGAGCGATGACGCTGCTGCCGCGCACGGCACTCCGATCCCGATGTGGAGGAGCGCCCCACGATCGCGTGGCCCTCGGGCATGAAAGAGCGTGATCTTTCCGAGCTCCGGTGAGCGTCCGACGAGTACGAACTCGTCCGTGCGTTCGATCACGCGAAACGGAAGCCGCCCGCACAGCGTCGCGGAGACGCTTTCCGGATCGGAGACGAAGAGAGCGACATGGTCGAGCTTCTCGGGTCTGATGAGCTTCTCGGGTCTCATGACCCGGTGCTACCCGCGCCGGCGAGACCGGAAACACCGGGGAGTCAGGTGAGGAGCGGCTCGAAGTTGTCGCGCCACTCCGCGTCGCTCACGGAACGACGAAAGAACTGTTCGAGGACCGCGCGAGGAGGCTGTCCCTGTTCGTAGGCGAGCAGGCAGACACAGGCAGCGAGCAGGTGACGAAGGAGCTCAGGGTCCAGTCGAGCGACCGCCAGCGCGCGCTCGAACGCCCAGACGGTTCGCTCCGCGTCCGACGTCGAGCCACGCTCGCGAACCGCCTCGAACAGCCGCTCGGTGTCGATCGTCTCCCAGTTCATCAGCAACCAGTATTGCGGCCTCGCCCGATGTTTCGGCGTTCGGACGAGGGGTACGGACCGCGTGTACCCGAGGACCGAAGGAGGTCACATGCACACGGACGAGATCTGGACATACCGCGAGAAGTCCTCGCTGGGTTCGAACGTGATCGACACCCGGGCCGACGTCACCGGCTTCAAGGTCGAGGCACTCGACGGATCCATCGGCAAGGTCGACGAAGCCACCTACGACGTCGGGCGGAGCTTCATCGTGGTCGACACCGGTCCGTGGATCTTCGGCAAGAAGGTCATGCTTCCCGCCGGTGTCCTTCGCGGTATCGACGAGGACGCCGAGGCGATCTTCGTCAACCGCACGAAGGACGAGATCAAGAACGCTCCCGAGTTCGACGACTCGCTCACGCGCGACGAGTCGTACCACAGCACGCTGGGCTCGTATTACGGCCGCGGTGGCCAGGGCTACCGCGACTGGGACGACACGCTCTAGCCAGCAAGCGGGCTCCCGGAGGCTCGGTCCTCGTGACCGCTCGCCTCCGGGTAGTCCCGTCATTGCTGACGGAAGATGAGGTCGACGAGAATCGGCCCGTCCCAGGCCTTGAAGAGCCAGTCTTCTGGCGGACGCTCCGCTCGCATACCGATCAGAACTAGCGCCTCGAGTGCACGCTCGGTGGCGTCATTGTCCTCGACCGCGATCACACGATCCTCGAGATCGGCGATCTCGAGGTCGGAATCGTCAGTCAGGACTTCGCGCTGCTCGAGATCTGAGAGGCAATCGTCTCAGCGCCGGCGGCGATGCTTCACCGGAAGCGTCATCTCGATCTCGATCGGATCGACTCCGTACTTCTCGAGCAGGGCATCGAGCTTCGCCTCGAGGCGCTCCTCGCCGTCCGGAGACTCGCTCGAGCCCTTGTAGACGAAGTACGCGCAGGCAATGGTGAACGCCGAGAGCTGAAGGAACTCCGACTGCCAGTTCTCGAGGGTCGACTGACCGAAAGCGACCCAGAACGCCTGAGACCAGAACGACGCCGTCGCTCCGTGCACTGACTGCTCGTTGACGAAGTCGAGCCACTCGACGACGAGCTGCCCGATCCATGTCACGACGAAGATCGTGACGAAGAGGATGCCGAGGCTTCGATCGCGCACCCAGTCGCGCATTAGCGGACCTCCTTTCGTCACGTTGGTACCCGGGGCGCTGGCTTGTCACACAGGCGGGGTCGGTCGGGGGCGAGACACCCCCGCCCCCGACCGTGCGGCTACCTCGTGGTGACTCGCCGCCCGTCCTTGGAAGAGCGGCGCTTTCCGTTCGCCGCGTCCTTGACGATGCGCCTCGAGATCGTCTCGACCTTCTTGAGCGCCTCCTTCTCCTGGCGCAGGTTCTGCTGCAGGAGGTCGACCGCCTCGCGCTCGCCGAGGGCGCGGGCCTGGCCCACGAGACCGGTGTACGCGGCGATCTCGTAGTGCTCGGTTCGTGCCGCCGCCCCGGTCAGGAACACATCCTTGGTCTGTTGCGTCGGCTGGTTTTCCCGCATGAACTCATCGTGCTCTTTCTTGATGCCTTCGATGCCCGGGCACGGATGAGCCTCGGGACGCTGGCCGAGATGCTCGAACACGCGCTCGAGGTTGGCGACGTGCTTCTCCGTCTCCTTGAGATGGCTCTTGAAAGCGCCTTCGAGCTCGCGGTCGCCCGCCTCGCGGGCCAGCTCGGGCAGCGTCTTGGTCAGTGCCTTCTCGGCGTAGTACATGTCCTGCAACTCGTGAACGAAGAGCTGTTCGGGTGATCTGATTTGGGCCATGGGGTCTCCTCCCGTGATCGATGACGCTATTTCGTACCCGGTCACACGGCGTCGAAACGTCGGCGGCTCCCGCGCACGTCGGGATTCGGAATCGGCCGAGCAGGGTACTCAAAACGACAATTACGAATGGAGGTGAGTCGATGATCTGGCTGCTCGTATTGCTGCTCCTACTGCTTGCGATCGGCGGGGGCGTTGCGGTCTCGAAGTTCCTGTTTCTCTTGCTGGTGGTCGCGCTCGTGCTCGCCTTGTTCGGCGCGTTCGGGCGATCCACGGCTTGACGAACCGGCGCGACCCGCGGCGAGTCGCTGGACGCCTCACCGCGGGTCGCTCATACTCGCTACATCTCCGAGAATGCCGTCGCCGAGGTTCCAGCCAGCGAGCGTCTCGCCCGTCGTTGGTTCGAGGTGGTCGAGCAGGGTGCACTCGATCAGCTCGCAGAGCTCGTGCATCCCGACGTCGTCCTCGTCTCGAAGGTGCGGACCGGGCTCGTCGTGGAGGGACGCGAGGACTTCGAGCGGTTTGTCGAAGAGACGCTTACCAGGAGCCTCTACCAGGCCGCGGCAGACATCTATCGCCCACTCGACGATCGGTGCGTCGTCGTGGAAGGCAGGCTCAGGTGGATCGACGACGACCAGGTGATGCGGGACGACCCCGTGACGTGGGCGCTCGAGTTCGAAGATGGACTGCTGGTGCGCTTCGTCCCGGCTCGAACCCCGCTCGAGGCCGAGACGATCCTGGCCGCACCGCGAGGCGACATCGATTCGACCGGCGTCCGGGACTGAGGAGGCGGCTCGATGAGCCGCCTCATGAGTCTCCTCCGGTTCCGTGCCGCTCGAATCAGGCTGCTCTCGTGTCGCTCTCGAGCAGTTCCTCGAGGACCGATCGGAAGTCCACGACCGCCTTGCGGAGGTTCTCCGTGCTCTCCGCCCCGTCGACGACGCTGAGCATGGCGTGCCCGTGTCGATAGCGGTCCGCGATGTCCGCGTGGTCGACCGCGACGACAGCTGCGCGGCGCTCGGCGTCGCCCTCGAGCGGGTAACCGCGCTCCTCGAGGACGCGCTCGACGATCCGCTCGGCTGCGCGAGCGGACTCGCGTGGATCGCTGACGAACCGCGCCTCGACCTGGCGCCACTCATCGAGATAGCGATCCCGTGCGGCCGGCGGGAGGGGCCGAATGTCGAGCTTCGCCCGCTCGCGCTCGACCTCGCCGAGACGTTTCTCGGCCGCGCTCGTGCCGGAGGACGACACCGCCCGGTGGTACTCGGGCCCGAAGCGCTCTTGCAAGTGTGAGCGTCGCCTGCGAATGCGCATGAACGCGAGGACGAGCAGCAGAACCAGCACGGCTGCGACGCCGGTCACGATCCATTCCCAGGTCTCCATCTCAACCTCCTTCGCAGTCGCAACATGTCTTCCCCGTAGTGCGTCCGGAGAAACCCAACGGGTTTGGCGTAGTGCTCCGGTGGGCACATGCGCACGAGAAGCGATGAAAGGAGCTCGCCGTGGATACCGATCGGATCGAAGGGAAGAAGAAGGAGTTGGAAGGCGAAGCCCAGCAGAAGTGGGGACAGGCCAAGGACAAGGCCAGAGATGTCTGGGAAGACGTGAAAGACCGCGGTGAGGACGCGGTCGACGAAGCCGAGGACCACTGGGACGCTCGCGACGAGGAAGCTGACCGCGTCGAGGCGTCCCGCTCGCGCTAGTGGTTCGAGGGGGCAGAGAGAGGGGGCCGGCACGCCCGGCCCCCTCTCGCGTCGAGCGCTGAGCCCGCGGTTGTGAAACCGCGCGACGGTTTGGGCTCGCTGTGAGCCGGGTATCGCAGATTCATGGCCCGCATCGTCGTCGTTGCGAGCTCCGATCTCCCGCGGGCCGCGCTGTCGGATGCCGTGTCACCCGACGACGAGCTGCGCATCGTCGTTCCCGCCGTCGAGCAGTCCCGGCTGCAGTGGCTCACGAACGACGAGGACGGCGCGCGCGCCGAGGCGTACGAGGTCGGCGAAGCGATCAGCAGGGCCGCTCCCGCCGAAGCGACGAACGTCGAGGTGAAATCCGACCTGCCGCGTCAGCTGGTTCTCGACGCGATCGCCGAGCACCATCCCGCGAAGATCGTGGTAGCCCTCCGCGAGGGCGAAGGCGCGACGTGGCTCGAAGACGGTGAGTTGGACGGGCTCCCGACCGAGATCGAAGGCATCCCGGTCGTACGAATCAGCGTCTGAGAGTTCCTTTCCACGCTCCTCGCGAAAGGAGGGCACTCCCGAAGGGTCTGCCGGCCGCCGGACCAGGTGATCCGGCGGCAGGTCTCCCGTTACCGCCGCGAGTACCCGAACCCTCCGAAGACGGCGAGCACGAGCAACACGACGATCAGAACCAATAGCCAGGTCGGCATCTCTTCTCCTTGCATCGATGGGTTTCGTGGTCGGCGATGTGTTCCCGCCGCGAGCGGGGTGCGAAACCTCGCCGGACGTTCGCCTCCCGCCTCCGCGCAATCCGCGGCGGCCGCCACTGTCGTATGCTTGACCGCCTGGCTTCGATCCAGAGACGTGCTCCGTCGGGAGAGGAGGCTCCGTGTATCCGGCGAGATTCGAGTACACCGCTCCGTCGACGCTGGAGGAGGTGATCGCCACGCTCTCGGAGCGAGGAGACGAGGCCAAGGTACTTGCCGGCGGCCAGAGCCTCGTACCACTGATGAAGCTTCGCTTCGCCACGCCGGGCGTCCTCGTCGACCTGAACGGCGTCCCAGGCCTGGACTACCTCGAGGAAGACGACGGCGTGCTCCGTATCGGAGCGCTCGTCCGACACAAGACCTGTGAGAAATCCGAGCTGCTGCGAAGCCGGTACCCGACCCTCGGCCACGCGGCGCCGCAGATCTCCGATCCGCTCGTCCGCAATCGCGGCACCGTGTGCGGTTCGCTCGCACACGCAGACCCCCAGGGCGACTGGGGAGCCGTGATGCTGGCGGCGCGCGCGAGCGTCGTCGCGAGAGGGCCCGACGGGGAGCGGACGATCTCGATCGACGACCTTCTGGACGGCCCGTTCACGACGACGCTCTCGGCCGACGAGGTGATCACGGAGGCCCGCGTCCCCGACCCCGGCGCGAGGTCGGGCGGCACCTACCTCAAGCTCGAGCGCAAGGTGGGTGACTACGCGACGGCCGCGGTCGCAGTCCAAGTGGCGCTCGACAACGGCAATGTGGGTGAGATCGGCATCGCGCTCACGGGAGTCGGGCCGACCAATATCCGCGCGGCCGCAGCCGAGGACGCGCTCCGCGGTTCGGAGCCGACCGACGCCGCGATCGCAGATGCAGCCAGATTGGCCGCGGAAGCGGCGCAGCCGCAGTCGGACATCCGCGGCACTGCGGACTACAAGCGCAACGTCGTCCGGGTCTTCACCGAGCGAGGGCTGCGGACTGTAGTCGCCGCAGCAAAGGGAGAGGAGTAGCGACATGACCGAGCTGGCGACGCACACGGGAGCCGCGGCCGCGTTGCACCCGGTCGAGGTGACCGTGAACGGACAGAAGCGGTCTGCCGCCGTCGAGGCGCGCACGCTGCTCGTACACTTCGTCCGCGAGTCCCTGGGACTCACGGGCACCCACATCGGCTGCGACACGACGAGCTGCGGGGCGTGCACGGTGCTCGTCGACGGCGTGCCGATGAAGTCGTGCACGATGTTCGCGGTCCAGGCGAACGGGGCCGAGATCACGACCGTCGAAGGCCTCGAGCAGGGCGGGCAGCTCCATCCGATCCAGCAGGCGTTCTCCGAGGAGCACGGCCTGCAGTGCGGGTTCTGCACGCCGGGGATGATGCTCACCTCGATGGCGCTCCTCGCCGAGAACCCGAATCCCACGGACAAAGACGTCCGCTGGGCGATCTCCGGCCAGATCTGCCGCTGCACCGGCTACCAGAACATCGTGAATGCCGTGCAGCGCGCAGGCGAGCTCATGAAAGAGGGGTCCTAGCCATGGCGACGACGCAAGAAGTCGGCGGGATCGGGCACTCCGTCCCGCGCAAGGAGGACGCGCGGTTCATCCGTGGCAAGGGCACGTACTTCGACGACATCACGCTTCCGGGGATGCTCTACATGGAGATCCTTCGCAGCCCGTTCGCCCACGCCCGCCTCAACGGGATCGACACCTCGCGTGCGCAGGCGCTCGAAGGCGTGGTCGCAGTCGTGACGGGAGAGCTGCTCGCACAGCACTCACTCGCCTGGATGCCGACGTTGTCGGGCGACACCCAGGCCGTGCTCGCGACGGACAAGGTCCGCTTCCAGGGCCAGGAGGTCGCGTGCGTCATCGCCGAGACCGCGTACATCGCGAAGGACGCGCTAGAGCTGATCGACGTCGACTACGAACCGCTCCCCGCTATCACGAGCCCGCAGGACGCGATGGCCGACGGCGCTCCGATGATCCGCGACGAGAAGGAAGGACAGGAAGGCAACCACGTCTACCACTGGGAGGCTGGCGACAAGGACGCGACCGACCGCGCTTTCGCCGACGCCGACAAGGTCATCTCGCTCGACACGCACTACCCGCGCTGCCATCCCGCGCCGCTCGAGTGCTGTGGCTGCGTCGCGGACGTCAACCCGGCGACCGGCACGGCGACGATCTACATGACCTCACAGGCGCCGCACGTGCACCGCACGCTGTTCGCGATCGTCGCGGGACTGCCCGAGCACAAGATCCGCATCATCAGCCCGGACATCGGGGGCGGCTTCGGGAACAAGGTGCCGATCTACCCCGGATACGTGGTCGCCACGGCGGCGTCGCTGCTCATCGGCCGGCCCGTCAAGTGGGTGGAGGACCGCACGGGGAACCTCATCTCGACCGGGTTCGCACGCGATTACCACATGCGCGGCGAGCTCGCCGTGAAGGACGGGAAGATGACGGGCCTGAGGGCCTCGCTTCTCTCCGACCAGGGCGCGTTCTTCGCGGATGCGCAGCCGACGAAGGTGCGGGCCGGCCTCTTCCACATCGTGACCGGCTCGTACGACATCCCCGCGGCGCACGTCGTGGCCGACGGCTACTACACGAACAAGGCGCCGGGCGGCGTCGCGTATCGCTGCTCGTTCCGCGTGACCGAGGCCTCGTATCTCATCGAGCGCCTCGTCGACAACGCCGCGCACGAGCTCGGCGTGGACGCGGCGCAGTTCCGGCTCGACAACTTCATCCAGCCGGACCAGTTCCCGTACGAGTCCGCGACCGGGTTCCTCTACGACTCGGGCAACTACCCCGAGGCGATGCGGATGGCGCTCGAGAAGCTCGGCTACGAGGAGCTGCGGAAGGAGCAGGAGGCCGCCCGCGCAGAAGGACGCCTGCTCGGGATAGGCCTCGCGTCGTTCACGGAGGTGCTCGGCGCCGGCAAGGGCAAGGACTACGCCATCGCCGGGGTGAGGATGTTCGACTCGGCGGAGCTTCGTGTTCACCCCACCGGCAAGGCCATCCTCAAGCTCGGCGTCCGCACGCAGGGGCAGGGGCACGAGACGACGTTCGCGCAGATCGTGGCCAGCGAGCTCGGCATCCCGTACGACCACATCGAGGTGCAGGAGGGCGATACGGACAACACGCCCTACGGCGTCGGCACCTACGCGAGCCGCTCGACGCCGGTTGCAGGCGCGGCCACGGCGGTGATCGCGCGCAAGCTCCGGGACAAGGGCAAGGAGATCGCAGCACACCTGCTCGAGGCCTCGGCCGAGGACATCGAGTTCGACGCCGGAAGCTTCTACGTCAAGGGATCGCCCGACCGCGCGAAGACGATCCAGGACATCGCGTTCGCGGCCTACACGGATATCCCGGATGGCATGGAGGCCGGGCTCGAGGGCGTGCACTACTACGACCCGCCGAACATGACGTATCCGTTCGGCACCTACGCGGTGGTCGTCGAGATCGACCGCGGAACGGGCCAGTGGAAGGTCGAGAAGGTCGTCGCGGTCGACGACTGCGGCGTCCGGATCAACCCGATGATCGTCGAAGGCCAGATCATGGGCGGACTCACCGAGGGCTACGCAATTGCGGCGATGGAGCTGATCACGTTCGACGACGACGGCAACTGCATCGGGGCGAACATGATGGACTACCTCATCCCGACCGCCTGGGAGACGCCTGAGTTCGAGCTCGGCGAGATGGTCACGCCCTCGCCGCATCATCCGATCGGCGCGAAGGGCGTCGGTGAGTCGGCGACGGTCGGCTCGCCCGCTGCGTACGTCAATGCCGTGATCGACGCGCTGTGGCACGCAGGAGTGCGGAACATCGACATGCCCCTCAGCCCGGACAAGGTCTGGCAGGCGCTCGCGGAGGCCGGGCTCGCTGAGTGACGTCCTGATCGAGGCCGGCCGGCTCGCCGCCGCTCGCGAGCAGTTCGCGCTCGCCACCGTCGTCTCGGTACGCCGGCCGGCGTCGGCCAAGCGCGGCGATCGGGCGCTGGTCCGTGCCGACGGGAAGCTCGTCGGCTGGGTCGGTGGGGCATGCTCGGAGCCTGCGGTCATCCGCGAGGCACTTCGCGCGCTCGCGGACGGCGAGCCGCGCCTGCTCCGCATCTGCCCGCCCGGAAGCGCCGTCGATCAAGAAGGAGTCGTCATCGCCGAGAGCGCATGCGCATCGGAGGGAACCGTGGAGGTCCTGATCGAGCCACACCTGCCCGTACCACTCGTCGCTGTCGTGGGAGAGAGCCCCGCCGCAGAGGCCCTCCGCCAGCTCGTCCCGGGCATCGGTTGGCGGGTGACGAGCGATCTCGAAGCCGGAGCCGATGCCGTCGTGCTCGCGACGATGGGACGTGGCGACGAGGAGGGACTCGAGGCAGCGCTCGCGTCTCCGGCCGGCTACATCGGGCTCGTTGCGAGCTCGCGCCGCGCGACCGTGGTCCTCGAGGGGTTGCGCACGCGCGGGGTCGGCGAGGAAGCGCTGGCTCGGGTCCGCAGCCCGGCCGGGCTCGATCTGGGGCCGCTCCCGCAGCCCGAGATCGCGGTCGCCGTCCTGGCGGAGCTCGTCGCCTGGCGGCACGCGCGGACCGGCTCGCCATCCGAGCTCCTGGAGGCCGTCGATCCGGTCTGCGGGATGACCGTCGCGGTGGGCCCCGACACGCTGCAGGCGGAGCACGCCGGGACGACGTACTGGTTCTGCTGCCCCGGGTGCCGTAGCCGGTTCGCGAAGAACCCCGAGGCATTCCTCGCGAGCGCGTAAGTGCCCGGCCGGAAGCACTGAATGCAGCTCGAGAACTCGTTCGAGGTCGCGGCGTCGCGCGAGACGGCCTGGAACCTGCTGATGGACGTCCCGCGCGTCGTCCCGTGCATGCCCGGCGCCCAACTCACCGAGACGGTCGACGACTCGAACTGGAAGGCGAAGGTCTCGGTGAAGCTCGGGCCGATCGCGCTCCAGTTCGCCGCCGACGTCGCACGGACCGAAGTCGACACGGCGGAGAACCGGGTCGTACTGACTACGAACGCGCGCGAGGTCCGCGGACGCGGAGGGGCGCTGGCGACGATCCAGTCCAAGCTGACCGAGCTAGGCCCGACTCAGACCCGGGTGGACGTTCTCACGGATCTCTCGCTCTCCGGTTCGGTCGCCCAATACGGCCGCGGCATCGTGCAGGACGTCGCCGGCCAGATGGTGGGCAAGTTCGCGGACTGCCTGCAGAAGCAGCTCGTCGGCTCGGAGGAAGAGGCCCGGGCCGCCGTCGAGGAGGCGGCGAAGCCGGTCTCGGGCCTGCGGCTCGGAGGCGAGGCGGTGACCCGTGCGGTCGTCGGATCCGCGTACACGTGGACGATCGTGTTCTTCCTCTGGATGTGGCTGGGCGCCCTCGCCGTCGGGGCCCAGGCCCTGGTGTCGCTCGTCGTCACCCTCATAGCAGCGGGCGCGATCTTCCTCTTCATACGCGCACGCGGCGCTAACGCTCGCTCGTAGACCGCGTCACGAGGTTTCGGCAGCCGTGTCCCGCCGGTAGAGCAGGATCTCGCGAACGATCGCGATGAGCGACCCCGCAATCGGGATCGCCAGGAGCGCGCCGAGGATGCCGGCGAGCTGCGCGCCGATCAGCACGGCGCACAGCACCGCGAGCGGCGAGAGCTGCACCGTTCTCCCGTAGACCAATGGCTGCAAGACGTGGTTCTCGAACTGCTGGTACGCGACGAAGAAGACGATGACGATCACGCATCGGAGCCAGTCGGTCTCGATGAAGATGACCGTCGAGACGAGGATGGCAGCGAGGGTCGCGCCGGCGAGAGGAATGAGGTCGAGCACGGCGACGAGGAGCCCGAGCGCAACCGCGTACTCGCTTCCCACGGCGAAGAGCACGATGGTCGAAAGCGTTCCCGCGACGAGGCTGATCAACAGGTTGCCGGTCACGTAGCCCGAGATCGCCCGGTAGATGTCGCGCCCGACCCGCTCGTACCGCGGCCGCGTGGACTCGGGAAGGAGGCCGAGCACACCGCTGATCGTTCGCGGTCCTTCGAGGAGCATGAAGTACGTAAGGAACACGATCGTGATCACGCCGACGATCGCGGTCACGACGCTCCGCACGACGTCGAGCACCGGACCGCCGAGCCCGAGGATGCCGCCGACGCCCTGCTCCTCGATCGCCGCGCGTATGCGGTCGACGATCTGGTACTCGTCCTGGAGCCACCCGAGCGGACCTTCTCCGGCGGTGAGGTCGTCGATGAAGTCGGGGACGGCGTTGCCGAAGTCGGTCACCTGCGTGACGAGCGGAGGGATCACGAGGAATCCGATTCCCGTGACCACGAGCAGGGCAGTCACGAAGACGAGGCTCGCGGCCCAGGGGCGGGCGAGCCCGCGACGCTCGATCGCCTCGACCGCCGGGTTGAGCGCCGCCGCGAGCAGCATCGCGATGATGATCCAGGTGAGAGGCCGCCAGGCGAGATAGACGAGCGCAAGCGCGAGACCGACGAGCACCGCTGTCCCGAGGACGAGGAAGATCGTCCGCGGACGCACGGCCACGACGCGCACTTCGGGGGTCGCCATGACCGACCTTTCGGTGCAGCGCTGCGACTTCCTGGCCGCGCAACACGGGGTCAGGTCCGTATCGTTGCACCCTCTTCGGCGCAACATTCGGGACCTGACCCCGCTGTTGCGCCTTGAATCATCCTTGAGCCACCCGTCGTACGCTGCCCGGCATGACTCCCCGCTCTGCCTGGGCGCGAACGTTCGTCTTGCTGGCGATCGTCCTCGACGTACCGCTTCTGGCGCGTCTCGTTCGCAGGGTCACACCCGAGCCGCGCGTCGAGCTGCTGGACGTCGACGGCGTCCCGACGGAGCTCGTCCTGCCGGCCGGCGAGGGCCGTTGGCCCGGGTTCCACTTCGTGAACGGCGCTCACCCGGAACGTCGCCAGGAACCGATCGTCCGGAGAGTCGCCCACGGGCTCGCGCGGTCGGGTTTCGTCGTCGCGCTTCCCGACCTGCCCGGGTTGGGTGAGGGCGAGCTCACCCCCCGGACGTTCGACGGCGCTCGTGCCGTGACGCAGATGCTCGCGGACCGCCCCGAGGTGCGGGACGGCAGGATCGCTCTCGCGGGCGCCTCCGCAGGAGCGGGTATCGCCATCGTGACGGCGGCCGACTC
>DATFEK010000031.1:0-8250 GCA_035251305.1 Gaiellaceae bacterium
CCTCGGGCTCGACCGGCTGAGGGTCGACAACCTGTTCCCGCGACTGGGACCGCGACAGAAGCCGTGACAGGGCCATGACCGGCTCACCTTCCCGGCCTCTGCCGAAACTCCTTCATGCCGCTCGGAATGATCGCTGGGAGCACGCGCGCCGGAGCCGCGAAGTGCCCGCGCTCGTCGCGCCGGCTCCGCACGCCACCCCAGTGCGAGATCACACGGCGATCATGTCATGAGGGGGGCCGCGATGATTGATACGCACGTTCCTCGGCGCGGAGATCGTGCCTGCGACCCATGGCTGGCCGACGACCTGACAGGTCGCGAACCTCTGTACCGTCTCGGACGTGACAGAAACCGACCGCCCGCTGGAGACCTTCGTCACCCTGATTCTCGAGGACTCCGATCCGGCACTCGCCGAAGCGCACCGAGACCTGTATCCGGAGCGGATTCCCGAGCAGATCCCACTTTCGCTGACGCTCCTCTACCCGTGGATCCCTCGGGAATCGCTGACCGACGGAGACGAGGAGGAGCTACTGGCCTTCTTCGCAGGCTGCCGCCCGCTCAGGTTCGACCTCGTTCGCCTGGCCGAGTTCGCGGACGCCGTGGTCTACGCCGTGCCCGAGCCCGAAGACGAGCTCCGAGCGACGATGCGCGCGCTCTGGGCCGCCTACCCCGCATACCCGCCGTATGGGCGTCCCGGCAGCGACCCACCACCGCATGCGACACTCGGTCGGCTCGCAGGTGACTACGCGATCTCGCTCGCAACGGCGAGGGAGCGCGTCGAGCCCTTGCTCCCCGTGCGCTGCGATGTGCGTGAGGCAACGCTGATGGAGGAGTACGAGCGGGACCGGATGCGCATCCGCGCGAGATTCCCACTCGGCGGATAGTGCGGAGCGCATGCGTTCAGGAGTCCTGGGCGATCGTTGTCTGCTCGTGCGAACTCCGATCCTGCGCGGTGTCGAGTGCCTTCCGTAGCTCGTCCACGGCTAGCTCTCCCGCATCAGTTCCCTCTGCTCGCGACCAGGCCACTGCCTCGTCGACAAGCGCGCGGAGCTCGGCGACGATCTCGACCGGCTCGGCGTCGGCCCGGTCGAGCGCCTCGATCCGCTCGAGTCGCTCGAGCACCGCTTCGGACTCGTCCATGTCGCCACCGTAGCCCTGGAGGGCTCGCAGGTGGGTAACGCGTTCGAGACGACTCCGTGTCAGACGGCTGCCGACTGCGCGAGCCTGCGCCGCGGCGAGCCGAGCAGCTCGCGATCGAGGTCGTGAACGAGCTTCCCGCGGTCGCGTGAGCGCAGGACAGCGACAAACGCCCTGCGTGTCGCGTCGACGGTCGGACCGCCCGCGGCATCACCGGCGGCGAGCGCGACGAGCTGCCCGTGGACCTCCTCCCTCGTCGCCGGATCCTCGCCGAGCAGAACCGAGCACCGCAACGGCCACGTGTCGCCGAGGAGCGCCGAGAGTGCCGCCCTGAGCTGCTCGCCGCGGAAGGGCTCGTTCTGGAAGAGCGAGAGCTCCCAACGGTCGAGTGCTTCCGCGAGCTCGGGATCCCCGTCGGCGTCGGCCAGCGCCGCGAGTACCTCGACTGCGATCGGCGTCCTGAAGGCATCGAGCCGAGACGGCTCACCGGGCGGCTGCGTCGCCGCGATGGGAAGGACAGGCTGGATCCCGAACGGCCGACCGTCGAGCGTCTCGAAGAGAACCGGCCCGGCCGCGAGTGCCGCCGCGGTCGTCAGCCGAAGCGCGCTGACCGCGTCGGCCATCTCCGCCGCCGCATCGGGAGGCTCACGGCCCGCGTCGAGATCCTGGCGAAGCTCGAGCACGGAACTTCTGTCCGGTTCCCGGCCGAATCCCCGCGGTAGCAACCCGCGCGCCTCCGGCCAGTGCGACGACAGCTCGCTTCCCGAGGAGGACCGAACCACGAGCCCTTGGGCGAGTTCTGCCGGCTTCGAGAGCGACAGGCCCGTGAGCGGGGCGATCGCGACGTAGCACCGATGCTCCCCGTAGAGAGACGACTCGAGCAGCGCATACGCGCGCTCGAACGACTCGTCGTCCCAGTCGAAGCCGCCGCAGGCCTCGGCGGTGGAGATGAGCAGACCGAGGAGAACGGTACGGAAGAGCGCCTCGTCCTCGGAGGATCCTGGCCCCGCATGAGCCCGGGCGAAGATCGAGGCCGAGGGCTCGCGGCCAAGCTCCTCGACTGCGATGCGGGCGTCCTCTCGGGCGCGCAGCACCGGCTCGCGCTGCTCGATGAAGGAACGGACGAGCGGCCGAAGCTCGTACAGCGCCGGACCTCCCCGCTGGACGTGCTCCTCGAAGGCGAATGGAAGCTCGGAGCCTTCCTCGAGCTCGCGTCCGAGGACGACGAACGACCCGAGGACGAATCCGCGCAGGAGCGGATAGAGATGGGGTGCGCGCACGGACACGTCTCCCGTTACGCGGCTGGCAGCACCTCTCCTGCGTTGCATCTAAGGTCGGAGGACTGCTCGACGCGGGCCGGCGAGGAAGCCGGCGTCCACGAGGAGCTCCATCGCGTCGGACTCGACGACCGGGGCCCCGTCGAAACGCTCGACCGCGAGGCGCTTCGCTCCACCGGCTCTGACGTGCGCGACGAGCGCGGCGAGAGCAGGGCGCAACCACTCGGGATCGGGCTCCCGAAACGGCATCAGAGAGCGGCCACCCCGCTCCACGAAGAGAGCCGCCTCACCGTCGAGGAGTACCACCCATGCTCCGGCCACCCGAGCTGCTCGGGCGCCCGCACGACGTGGCCACGGAATTGCCGAACCATAGGGCTGGGCGGGATCGGCCGCGGCGAGCACGAGCGCCTCGCGGTCTTCGCCACGAGGACCCGACGAGCGCAACTCACGCAGCCGCTCGACGGCGCCCGGCAGCGCGAACTGTGCTCCGCCGAGTCCCTCGACGAAGTACCCGCGCCGGCATACACCGAGCGTCTCGAGCGCACGCAGCTCCGAGTAGACCGCCGCGTAACCGCCACGGATCCCCTCACCCCGCACCCCGTCGCGTGTCACGATTCCCTGGCGCTCAAGTAGTAGCTCGGCAAGAGCTCGGCGGCTGAGGTCGCTTTGTGGCTCTGAGCCACTTGGGGTGAAGAGGCTCGCCGCCAGGGACCAGCGCCCCTGCGTAGGTGACGGAACGCTTGCCCGCGATCGGGCGAATCGGCGCATGCGACGCTCGGGGCGAGGCATGTCATATCGCCGCGAGGCGCGAAGCGGTACCCACGAGTCGTTCGTCACCTCGCCGGACCAGACGAGATCCCAGAGAGCCGAGAGCGCGTCGGCCCCCTCGAGCTCGGTCGCAAGTAGGAGATCCGCCCAGAACAGCGCTCGCTGACCGAGCGCGGAGCGGATCGCCGCGTGGGCCGCCCCCTCCGGCGGCGCCTCGCCGGCGGCCCGTCCCAGCGCAGAGGCATCCTCACGGAAGTACACGGAGACCCGATCGAGCCCGGCGCCGACCCAGACCACTTCGCCGGAGGCACAGAGCGCGTCGAGGTCCGCCGAGCGATAGCCGGGCACGCGCCGCGGCAGCACATCGCTCTCCCAGAGCGACACCGGAAGCGCGACGCCCTGGAGGGGGACGATCGCCTCGCGCAGCGTCTGACGGCGCCCGATCCCATGCCATGACGGAAGGAATCGGCCGAAGGCCGCCTGCTCCGCCGGCTCGACCTCGTGCCGCAGCACGGCGAGGGTCGCGCGCCGAATTCGCCTGAGAACATCGGGGTCGCACCATTCGCGCTCGGAGCCACCCGGCCGAAGCTCGCCGCGCACGAGTTCGTCTGCGCGCTCGAGCTCCTCGAGCTCTCGCTCGACGAGCGGGCGCTCGAGACCGAAGCGTCCCGCGAGCTCGGCAGTGGTGAACGGGCCTCGAGTCCGTGCGTAACGCCGAGCCACTGCCCGCAGCGGCCGCTCGACCGGTTCGAGGAATACCTGCGGAACTCCGCCCGGCAAGGCCACACCGAACGCGTCACGGAGATGCCCCGCGTCCTCGACGGCGGCAAGGAGCTCGCCCTCACCGAGGCGAACGCGAATCGCGCGGCGCTCGCGTACGAGGGTCTCGGCGAACCCGCGTTCGTACTCGCCGTCGACGAGCGGTCCAGCTCGCCGCAGCAGGTCGTGCAGCTCGTCCGCGTTCCGCGGCGGGCGACGTAGCGACCGCTCGACCTCCTCGATCGCGCCGGCGTCGAGGAGCTCCCGAAGCTCCTCGATCCCCATCAGCTCACGGAGGAGCTCGCGGTCGAGGGAGAGCGCCTGCGCCCGCCGCTCCTCCGGCGGAGTGTCGTCCTCGTACATGTACGTGGCGACGTAGTCGAAGAGGAGCGAAGCCGCGAACGGAGACGCAGTCGTCGTCTCGACCTCGACCAGGTCGAGCTGGCGCGTCTGGAGCCCCTTCAGTAGTCCGCGCAGCGCTGGCAGGTCGAAGACGTCCTGGAGGCACTCCCTGAAGGTCTCGAGCACGATCGGAAATTGCGGATACCGCCGCGCGACCTGAAGCAGGCTCTGCGCCTTCAAGCGCTGCTGCCAGAGAGGCGTTCGCTGACCCGGCCGACGGCGCGGGATGAGCAGCGCCCGCGCTGCGTTCTCGCGGAAGCGGGCGCCGTAGAGCGCGCTTGAAGCGAGCTCGCCCAGGAGCAGGTCCTCGATCTCGTCCGGGTCGGGGAGGAGATCCGCGACGGGCGGAGGCACGTCCGCGTCGGGAAAGTGGAGCGCGATGCCGTCGTCCGACCATATGGCCTGCACGTCGACGTCGAGCGAGTCGCGGAGACGGGCTCGGAGCGCCATCGCCCAGGGTGCGTGCACGCGACCGCCGAAGGGCGTGAGCACGCAGACGCGCCAGTCTCCGATCTCGTCGCGGAAGCGCTCGACGACGATCGCGCGGTCGGACGGGACGACTCCGGTCGCGCCCTCCTGCTCCCGCAAGAAGGTCAGGAGGTTCCGCGCGGCGCGCTCCTCGAGCCCGTACTCCTGTTCCAGGCGGGCTTCGGCGTCCTTGTGGCTCAGAGCCACAAGCTCACGACTCGTCCTGCCGATCCGCTCGCCGAGCTCGGCCGGGCGGCCGACGCCCTCGCCCTTCCAGAAGGGCGCAACGCCCGGCACCCCAGGTGCGGGAGAGACGAGCACTCGATCTCTCGTGATCTCCTCGATCCGCCAGGTCGAAGCGCCGAGCAGGAACGTCTGCCCCACACGCGCCTCGTACACCATCTCCTCGTCGAGCTCGCCGACCCGCCCGCCGCCGTCGACGAGGTAGACCCCGAAGAGACCTCGATCCGGAATCGTGCCCGCGTTCGTCACGGCCAGCCGCCGCGCCCCCGTCCGGCCTCGCACGACGCCGGCCGTCCGATCCCAGACGATTCGAGGACTAAGCTCTGCGAACTCGTCGGACGGATAGCGCCCGGCGAGCATGTCGAGGACGTTCTCGAGCTGAGACCGTGAGAGCTCGGCGAAGGGGTACGCACGGCGGACGAGCGCGTGGAGCTCCTCCACGGACACCTCCTCGTCCGCGCACACGGCCACGATCTGCTGGGAGAGCACGTCGAGCGGATTACGAGGTATCGACGTCTCCTCGATCGCTCCCTCCCGCATCCCGCGCGCGACGACGGCCGACTCGAGGAGATCCGCCCTGAACTTGGGGAAAATGCGCCCCTTCGAGACCGAGTGCAGCTCGTGTCCGGCGCGCCCGACGCGCTGAAGCCCGCGGGAAACCGACTTGGGGCTCTCGACCTGAATCACAAGATCGACGGCGCCCATGTCGATCCCGAGCTCGAGCGACGAGGTCGCGACCAGACAGGGAATCTTTCCCGCCTTCAACAGCTCCTCCACCACGAGGCGCTGCTCCCGTGCGAGCGAGCCGTGATGTGCGCGGGCGAGCTCCTCACCGGCCAGCTCGTTCAGGCGAAGGGCCAGCCTCTCCGCCAGGCGGCGGTTGTTGACGAACACGATCGTCGACGTGTGAGCACGCACGAGGTCGAGAATCGCCGGGTAGATGGAGGGCCAGATCGAGCGGCTCGACCGCTCGACTCCAGTGCCCATCTCGACGCCGTCTGCGAGCGGAGGCACCGAGAGCTCCGCCGTCGAGCCCAGCTCGCGCATGTCCTCGACCGGGACGACGACCTCGAGGTCGAGCTCTTTGCTCACACCTGCGTCCACGAGCTCGATCTCGCGTCGCGCGCCCGCGACGAAGCGGCCGATCTCCTCGAGCGGGCGCTGGGTTGCCGAGAGCCCGACCCGCTGGAACGGCGCGTGGACGAGCCGCTCCAGACGCTCGAGGCTCAATGCGAGGTGGGCGCCGCGCTTCGAGCCGGCAACGGCATGCACCTCGTCCAGGATCACCGTCTCGACGCCGCGGAGGATCTCGCGTGCCTGTGACGTGAGGAGGAGAAAGAGCGATTCCGGAGTCGTGATGAGGATGTCCGGGGGTACGCGAGCCATCCGGCGGCGCTCGTCCGCGGGCGTGTCGCCCGTTCGGACCGCGACCTGGAGCTTCGAGCCGAGCCCGGCGAGAGGGCTGCGCAGGTTCCGCTCGATGTCGTAGTTGAGCGCCTTGAGCGGAGACACGTACAGCAGGCGGAGCCCGTCTCCCGGGTTCTCGTGAAGCCGGTCGATACCGATGAGGAACGCCGCGAGCGTCTTCCCCGAACCGGTCGGCGCCTGGATGAGCACGTGCTTGCGAGTCGCGATCGCGGGCCAGCCGAGTGCCTGCGCGGGTGTGGGGTCTGCGAACGCGCGCTCGAACCAGGCGCGCGTCGGAGGCGAGAACACCTGCAGCACGTCCATGGCGTCAGGGTATCGCCGCGCCGTCTGCACACGGAGTCCAGCCAGACACGCTGGTACCCTCGTCGCGTCGTCTACTCAGGAGGGCTCCCGTTGAGCGCTGTTCGTCTCGCGTCGTTCGCGGTCGTCTTGTCGCTGCCACTCTTCTTCGCTGCAGGCGCGAGCGCGCTCGACCTCTGCGAAGAGCCGCACTGCCAGCCTCCGCCCGGGGAGCAGAACACGTTCTACGAGTGGGAGTTCGAGGCCGAGGAAGGCTGCGTTCCCTACTTCTTCAAGCACATCAACGGAGCGCTGCCGGCGGGGCTCGCCGTCACGGACAACGGGGAGCTGGAGGGCACGCCGACCGAGGCCGGCAAGTTCGACTTCTGGGTGACGCTCAATGACAACGGCGGCCCCCACAACCCCGCCTGCATCTACAAGGGGGCGGAATCGCAGGCCCACTTCTTCCTCACGATCCTCCCGGACCTCGCGGTGACGACGGAGACGCTGCCTGCGGCGAGACCCGGGCAGCCGTACAGCGCGCAGCTCCAATTCTCGAATCCCGAGGCCGGCTGGCCGGTGAAGTGGCAGATCCTCGGAGGTGCCCTGCCTTCGGGCCTCACGCTGTCCGAGTCGGGTGTCATCTCCGGCACTCCCACCGGCGTGGACACGAGGACCTTCAAGGTGCGGGCCGCCGAGGGGTTCCGCCGGTTCGGCGACCGAGATCTGACGCTGACGGTCTCGACCGCGCTCACGGCCAGCTCGGCGCTTCGGGCCGGCGAGGTCGGCCTTCGCTACACCGGCAGGATTCCCGCGACGGGCGGCGTCCCGCCGCTTCGCTGGTCGGTTGCCGGCGGCGCTCTGCCGCGTGGCCTGACGCTCGATGGCGCGACGGGGGCCGTGCGCGGAGTTCCACGAGCCGCGGGATCTTTCGGGGTCGCCTTCGCGGTCACCGACGCGGCCGGCCAGAGCGCCACCGTTCCGGCGAACATGCGCATCGCGGCGCGCCTGACCGTCGCGACGAGAGGCCTCCCCGCCGCTCGCGCCGGCGCCGCGTACCGTGCTCGCCTTGCGTCCAGGGGTGGCGTCGCCCCGAAAACCTGGCGCATCGTGGCCGGCGCGCTCCCGCGTGGCGTCCGGCTCGACGCCGCGACCGGGACCCTCACCGGAACGGCGCTCGAGACAGGTGTCTTCCGCTTCACGGTCGAGGCACGCGACAGGCTGGGTGCTCGCTCGAGACAGGCGCTCAGGCTCACCGTCACCGGCTAGCGATTACTCGCCACGGCGGGCGCGGTCTACACTCAGGCCGTGCCCGCTTCGCTCTACCTCACGGATTCGGCCGAGGCGAACGAGCTCCTCGTGCGCGACCCGCTCGCGCTCCTCATCGGCTTCGCGCTCGACCAGCAGGTGACGGTGCCGACCGCCTTCGCGGGCCCGCAGAAGCTCGCCGACCGATTGGGCGGCCTCGATGCTGCCGCGATCGCGACCATGG
>DATFEK010000166.1:0-10171 GCA_035251305.1 Gaiellaceae bacterium
CGCAAGCAAGGCGAGCAGCTGGCGCCAACGGACGCCGATGAAGAAGAGGACCGCGAACAGGGCCGCCGCATACACGAGTGCCGTTCCCAGGTCCGGCTGCATGAACACGAGCAGGATCGGGGCCGCGCCCAGGCCGATCGCCGAGAAGATCGTCCGCCACCTCGTCGCACGTCCGACGCGCTCTACGAGGAATCCGGCGATGGCGAGGACGAACAGGACCTTACCGAGCTCCGAGGGCTGGAACTGGATGAAGCCGAGATCGATCCAGCGCTTGGATCCACGGATGGTCTCGGCGGCGACGAAGACGACGATCATGAGCGCGAGCGTCGCGACGTAGACGAGCTGCCAGTGCCGTCTCGCGAGATCGACGGGCACCACGGTGGCGACGATCAGGCCGACGAGGCCGATCCCGGCGGCGATTCCCTGGCGGCCGACGAAGTAGTTCTCGTCACCGGGGACGTCGAAGCGCGTGATGCCCGCGAGGATCCAGAGCCCGTACCCGACGAGGGCCGTTGCCGCCGCGAGCAGCACCCAGTCGAGACGCCGAAGGAACGCGATCGGCGCAGTCTCGGCTCTGGCGGAATGTCGAACGCGCGGCTGCTGGGCAAGCTCGATCATCAGTCCGTGTCCTTGACGACGGTAGGTGGCGCCTCGACGCCGAAGAAGCGCTCGAAAACGCGCAGCGCCGCCGGCGCCGCTGCACTGGAGCCGTGGCCGCCGTTCTCGATCAGCGCGCACACCACGAGCCGCGCAGCGTCGGACGGTCCCCATCCACACCACCAGGACTGATCCTCGAGGTGATCGCTGGGATAGCCCGGGAGCGGCACCACCTTCTCGGCGGTTCCCGTCTTACCGGAGATCGGAACGGAGTAGTTGGCAAAGACCCCCGCCGACGTGCCTGTCGCCGAGTGCGTCGCGAGATAGAGGCCGTCGCGCACCGCGGTGAGAGCGCCGGTGTCGACGCCGGCCGGCTGCGGCGGTGGCGGCGCGAACCGGCGCAGCACGACTCGTGGGGACCCTTCACCGCCGGGCTGCTCGACGTTCGAGACGAGGTAGGGCGTGACCGTGTTCCCTCCGTTCGCCAGCATCGCGTAGAACGCCGCCATTTGGAGCGGTGTGACGAGGAGGTCCTTCTGGCCGATCGCGAGCTGGATCGAGTCTCCGGGGTTCCAGGCACGATCCCAGTCGCTCTCGAACGTCTTCCGGCGCCACTCGGGCGTCGGGAGCAGGCCATCTGCCTCGCCGCCGACGTCGAGCCCGGTCGGGCCCCCGAATCCGAGCCGGCGAGCCCACTGCTGCATGCGGACACGGCTCTCGGAACCGCCATCGTAGAAGTCGTTCCCGATCTTGTAGAAGTAGGTGTCGCAGGACTCGGCGAGCGCCTCGGGCAACGTCATCGGGCGATTTACGAAGGGATTCCAGTTCCGAAACAGCTGCCGGTCGAGGCCGTATCTCGCAAAGGGGGTGCACTGCAGCGACTCGTACGGCGAGAACACGTGCTCCTCCATCCCCGCAATCGCCGTGACCGGCTTCCACGTCGAGCCTGGCGGGTACAGACCTGCGATCGCCCGGTTGAAGAGCGGGTTGCTCGCGTCGTTGTAGAGGTCGTCGAGTTTCCTCGGATCCACGCGCCCGACGAAGACGGAAGGCTTGAAGGTCGGAGCGGAAGCCAGTGCCCGAACGGCCCCGTCGCGCGGGTCCAGCGCGACGATCGCGCCTCCGTTGGCCGCCCAGTGCTCGTTTCGGTGCGCGAGATCTATCCCGTACTGGAGGGCCTCTTCCGCCGCTCGCTGCAGCCTCATGTCGAGGGTGAGCCGCAGCGCGTACCCGGGCCTCGCCTCCTGGCGGAGCTCGATCGGGGATTGGGGATCGCCCAGGTTGTTGACACGAATCTGCGCAAGCCCGGGCCGGCCGCGGAGATAGGTGTCGTAGGACGCTTCGATACCCGTCTTGCCGATCCGATCGCCCGACCGGTAGCCGTCCCGGCGGAGGCGATCGAGCTCCTCAGGCGAGATCTCGCCCGTATAGCCGAGGCTCTGGGCGGCGAGCGCTCCGTAGGCGTAGTCGCGAAGGTACACCTGGACGATCTCCACGCCCGGGAACTCCGCCTGGTGCTCGTACAGGTAGTTGACCTGCTGCTCACCGACAGCGGTCTTGACCGTGATCGGCGTGAGCGGATCGACGCGCCTCTCGTCGACCTCCCGGGCGAGAGCACGGGCTGGGACGTCGAGCACACGCGCGAGTCGACGGACGAGCTCGAATCGCCCCTCCTTCGGCATGTCGCCGACCCAGAGTTGGACAGCCGTACCTGCGATGTTCGATACGACCACCCGACCCCGGCGGTCGAGGATGGGGCCTCGCGGCGCCTCTACACGCACGAGGCGGAGCTGGTTGTTCTGCGCGACGTTGAGATGCTCGTCTCCGGAGAGCACCTGGAGCGACCAGAGGCGGAAGAAGAGGATCGTGAAGACGACGAGCGCGACGACGCCGAGGATCGCGACCCGGAGCGCGAGCTGCGGCGTCAGCCGATGCGGTTCGACCACACGGGGATCGGGCGGAAGGAAGCGGCCCGACGGAGCCCGCCGCTGCTGATACGGGTTCGAGCTCATCTCACTCCCAACACCTCGACCTCGGAGGAACCCTCGATTCGCGAATCTTCCCCGACCGCCCACCGGACGAGAGCCTGGATCGGGAGCGCGAGCGCCAGGTTCAGCAGGAACGCCGGGAGGAGAGCCGTAACGAGCGCGTGGCGCGCGACGACTTCCGCGCCGAGCAGGTAGTGGAGGACGAACCCGAAGAGCCCGGCGAGCAGCGTGATCGCACCGACGGCGATGACCGGCGCATACCTGCGATCGCGCCCCGTCGTCTCGCCGTAGCGACCGGCCCAGAAGCCGGCCAGTGTGAGCACGAGCGAGCTGATACCCATGGTGTCGAGCGTGACGGTGTCGACGACGAGGCCGCCCAGGAACCCGAAGACCGCGCCGGGGACGGCTCCGCGAAGGAGCCCGAGAGCGACCACGACCACGAGCAACACGTCCGGCGCTCCACCGCCGAGGACGAGCGACGAGACGATGACGGTCTGCAGCATTGCTGCGACGAAGACGACGACCAACGCTCGCAGCACGGCTCCCGCACTCACCGGCGGCGCACCGTGGGGACGAGGACGAGCACGGCATCGAGCGAGCCGAAGTCGACGAACGGATCGATCTGCACCTGCTGGAAGAGATCGGTGTCCGTCTGTCCGACGCTCGTCACCTTCCCGATCGGAATCCCCTTCGGATAGAGGGAGCTGAGTCCGCTCGCGCTCCAGCCTGCGGTCACGATCTGATCCTCCACCATTACTCGGTATTGCTTGTCTACGCGGTCGAGGACCAGCGTCTCGCGCGTGCCCCGGGCGTGACGCACGATTCCCTGGGCGCTCGTGCGCAGGTCGACCGCGGAGACCGCGGCCTCCTCGTCCGTCAGCAGCTGAACGCGCGCGGTATCCGGAGTCACCCGTGTGACGCGGCCGACCAGCCCGTCGGCGGTGACGACGGGATCGTTCACCTGGACTCCGTTGCTCGATCCCGCCGCGACGACGATCGCCTGCGTGAACGCGATGCCGGGGCGGGCGATCACCTCTGCCGCGACGGGGTTGAAGTCCGCGGGGAACCGAGGGCCGTCCAGGTACCTCAAGAGGCGCCGCAGGTACTCGTTCTCCTGGAGCGCGAAGTCGCTCTGGATCGCGCGCCCGAGGAGCTCCCGGTTCTCGGCTCGGAGCCGCTCGGCCTCCGATTGTGCGTCGGCGAGGCTGTCAGCCCAGCCGTAGGCGTCCCGGAACGGCTGCGCGACCCTTTCGAAGCCCACGGCGAACGGCCGCAAGACGGTCGAGCCGGCGGACTGGACGCTGGTCAGCGGGCTGTCCTCTCCGGATCGGAACGACACGCTGATGAGGACGAGCGACAGCAGTACGAGGACGCCAACGAGAAGACGCCGGCGAAGCGGGTTTGCGCCGCGTGAGGAGGCCGTCGTCGTCGAGATGCGCCGGACGGTCACGCCCAGCGCCGCCGATCGCGCGCTGCGTTGCCGGGGCACGACCGGCCAGTGTAGCTAGGCGGAAAGCCGGAAACACACTCCGGCGACGTCGTGTGACGAGCGTTCCGCGGTGCTCAGTACCGGAGCAGGCCGTTCCTGCGGGCGGCCCGGCTACGGCTTGCCCGGTGGATGACGTCGAACTCCTCGAGGCTGCGGCCGGAGCCGACGGCAACGCACGTGAGGGGGCTCTCCGCGAGGTGCACCGGCATGTGCGTCTCGGAGCGCACCCGCTCGTCGAGGCTCTGAAGCAGCGCCCCTCCACCCGCGAGAACGATTCCCCGGTCCATGATGTCCGCAGCGAGCTCCGGGGGCGTCTTGTCGAGGGTCGATTTCATGGCGTCGATGATCTGCGTCACCGGATCGTCGAGCGCACGCCGGACCTCCTCCGACGAGATGATCACCGTCTTCGGAAGACCGGTGAGCATGTCCCGGCCACGGACCTCGGCCGACAGCTCCTCCTTGAGGCGGTACGCGGACCCGACCTCGAGCTTGATCTCCTCGGCAGTCTGCTGGCCGACGAGGAGCTTGTACTCCTTCTTGATGTGGTTCACGATCGCCTCGTCCATCTCGTCGCCGCCGACGCGCATGCTCTGGGAGACGACGATGCCGCCGAGCGAGATCACGGCGACCTCGGTCGTCCCGCCGCCGATGTCGACGATCATGTTCCCGGTCGGCTCCGCCACGGGCAGACCCGCACCGATCGCAGCCGCCATCGGCTCCTCGATGAGGTAGGCCTGGCGCGCGCCGGCCGAGAGCGTCGCCTCCTCGACCGCGCGCTTCTCGACCCCGGTCACGCCCGACGGCACGCACACGACGACGCGCGGATGCGCGAAGCGGTGCTGGTGCACCTTCTGGATGAAGTGGCGCAGCATCTGCTCGGTGACGTCGAAGTCCGCGATCACGCCGTCCTTGAGCGGGCGGATCGCGGAGATCGTCCCGGGTGTCCGCCCGAGCATGCGCTTGGCCTCGACACCGACCGCGTGGACCTCGCCCGTTCGCTGGTCGATCGCGACCACCGATGGCTCCGAGAGTACGATGCCGCGGCCGCGCACGTAGACGAGCGTGTTCGCGGTGCCGAGGTCGACGGCCATGTCGCGGCCGCCGAAGCCGGTGAGGGACTTGAACCAGGCCACGAGGAACCGCGAGTCTACCTATGCGGTTTCCAGCAGATTTGGCGCATGACGCTCGAGCAACGAGACGAGCAGCGCACCGGGAAGCCCGACGACGTTCAGGTAGTCGCCCTCGATTCGCGCGACGAGTCGGCCACCGAGTCCCTGGATCGCATAGGCGCCCGCACGCCCCTCCCACTCCCCGCTCTCCACGTAGCCCGCGACGACGTCAGGCGAGAGGAGCCTGAACGTCACGCCGGTCACCTCGTGCGCGACGACGTCCTCGTTGCCGCCGAGAAGGCAGAGACCCGAGACGACGGTATGGGTCCGGCCGGAGAGCTCGTGGAGCATGCGCGCTGCTTCGTCGGCGTCGGACGGCTTGCCGTACGCGCGCTCGTCGAGGACGACGGTGGTATCGACGCCCAGCGTCACGCGACCGACGGCATGGACAGAGCGGGCTTTTCCCTCCGCGTGGCGGCGGACGAGCTCGGCCGGATCGGCGTCGGGCGGGTCGTCCTCGACGTAGTCGGGTGGGAACACCTCGAACGGAATCTGCAGCTGCTCGAGGATCGCGCGTCGCTGTGGCGAGGTCGACGCGAGCGTCAGGTGGGCTTGCGGGCCACCCATAGCTCTTCGACCGGCCACTTCCGCGCCCAGTCGGCGGTCACGAAGGTGTAGTACTCGTGCGTCTCGGCGCCATCCGGCGCGTAGAGCTCGATCAGGTTCTCGACCTCGAATCCGGAAGCACGAAGGACGCCGAAGAGATCCCCGTGCCCGAGCTGGAACTCGACCCCGCCGTCAGGCCAGGCGATGCGATGCAGCCCGCGCTGGGGACGCTGAAGCGTCTCCGAGGTCGCCTCCTCGTCCTCCATCGCGCACAGGACCACGAGCGTGCTGTTCCGAAGGAAGACGAGACGTCCGCAGGGCCGCAGCAGCCGGTACGCCTCAGGGATCCAACGGTAGGGGTCGCACCAGATGCTGGCGCCGTACTCGGAGAGCGCGAGGTCGAAGCTCGCGTCCGGGAGCGGGACCTCCTCGGCGCTCGCCTCGACGAGCGGGAACGAGACCCCGGTCTCGGCCTGGAGCCTGCGCGCAGTGTCGAGCTGGGCAGGCGTCACGTCGACGCCGACTGGTCGTGCACCCCGACGTGCGAGCCAGGCGGAGAAGTACGCCGTCCCGCATCCGAGCTCGATCACCTCGAGACCCGCGACGTCGCCCAGCACGCCGACTTCGCTCTCCGGGACGCCGAACATTCCCCACGTAATCGCGTCCGCACGCCATGCGCGATCGGCCTGCGCATCGGTGTACTCCGCGTTGGATGTCGTCCAGATCGCGCGGTTTCGCGCGACGTAGTCGGGGAGGTCAGACAAGCCCGTCGGGGAAGAACAGCGCCAGCTCGCGACGCGCGCTCGCCTTCGAGTCCGAGCCGTGGACGATGTTCTCCTCGAGCTCCAGCGCGTAGTCGCCGCGGATCGTCCCCGGCGCCGAGTCGAGCGGGTTCGTCGCGCCCATCATCGTCCGAACGACCGAGATCGCGGACTCGCCGCTCACGGCGAGCGCGAGCACGCGCCCCGAGGTGATGAAGTCGACGAGTCCGACGTAGAACGGCTTGCCCTTGTGCTCCGCGTAATGCTCGCGGGCCATCGGCTTCGAGATCCTCAGAAGACGCGCGCCGCGCAGCTCGAGCCCGCGACGCTCGAAGCGGGCGATGATTTCTCCTGCCAGCCGGCGCTCCATGCCATCGGGCTTGACGAGGACGAGTGTCGTCTCGCGAGCCATGCGGCCGCGGAGTCTAGTGGCTCCCGTTGGGGTCAGACCCGTGGGGTCTGACCCCCGTCGGATGCACCGGGGTCAGACCCTACGGGTCTGACCCCTTCTGCTCACTCGGCCGTCGACTGCCGGGACGGATGGCGTCGGGCCGAGAGGTCCTCCAGCGCGGGCAACGCTGGCGGGATCTCCGTCGCGCAGTACGGGCAGACCTGCCAGAGCGACTCGAGCGGTTGCCCGCACGTCGGGCACGCGGACTTCAGCCGCGTGGTACACACGGGACAGACGAGATACGAGGCCTCGACCCGCGCACGACACACCGGGCACCGTTGATCGAGCTGGGAGAGCCGCTCCTCCATCGCCTTGATCTCGAGCTCGCGCTCGCGCGCGTCCTGGATGTACTCGGGCGGCCTGAAGAACATGTAGATGACAGGCCCGAGAAAAGGTGGGAACAGGCCGACGAGCGTCGCCAGCGCCACGAGCCACGGGTCCTCGATTCGGCGACGCGCGTCCTTGAACGTCCAGTATGCGGTCGCGAGCCAGAGGACGACGACGAGGCCGATGCCGAGGTTTCGGAAGAGAGTCCAGTCGGGATTGTCGAGCGACTGCGCGAGCGGCGGCACGGCAACGGTCATAGCAGAAGCTTGCCGATCCCGTAGCCGAGCGCGAACGCGATCACGATGATCGCCCCGACGAGGAGAGCCGCGAACGCGAGCACGGACAGTCTCTCCGTCACCCTCGCCATGCCGTGCGCCGTTCCTGCTGGGCGAGGTCCCCGAGCAGGTAGAGCGAACCGGTCACGAGCACCGTGCCCCCGTGCTCGTGCGCACGTGTGAGCGCCTCCAGCGGATCGTCGACGACCTCGACGTACTCGAAGTGGCGCTGCGCGAGGGCCGCGAGCTGGTCGGCCGGAAGCGCGCGCTCGGACGACGATCGTGTCGCGACGAGCCGCGGTCCCACTCGACGAAGCTCTCGCAGCATCGCGTCTGCGTCCTTGTCGGCGAGAATCGAGACGACGACGGTATAGCCGAGATCTGGGCCTTGTGGCTCTGAGCCACGAAGTTGCTCGACGAGAAAGCGAACACCGTCGAGATTGTGCGCACCGTCCCGGATCTCGCCGTCTCGCCGCTCGAAGCGGCCCGGGAGCGCGACGTTCGCGGTGGATGCGATCGGGTGGCCGACGAATGCCTCAGCGGCCTCGCGGGCGCCGCCGATCCTCACCTCGTTGCCGGGCACGAGGTGCGCGTAGGTCTCGTCGGAGAGCACGACGATCGCATCCTCGGGCGCGACCGCGAGCTTCTCCTGGGCGATGGCGTCGCGGGTCTTGCCGAGGACATCCGTGTGCTCGAGCCCGACGTTCGTGAGCAGGACGACGCGCGTTCGGAGCACGTTCGTCGCGTCGAGCCGTCCGCCCAATCCGGCCTCGACGACCGCGACGTCCACTCGTGCGTCGGCGAATTCGGCGAGCGCGCCAGCAGTCACGATTTCGAACTGGGTCGCGTGGAGGCGTTCTGCGGGCTCGCGAACGCGGGCGATGGCCGCCTCGAAGTCGGCCTCCCGGCCGTTCACCCGGATGCGCTCGCTCCAGTCGGCGACATGAGGCGAGATCGTCGCCCCGACCGAGAGGCCCTCCGAGAGCAGGAGTTGCTCGATCGTGATGGTCGCCGTCGATTTGCCGTTCGTGCCGACGACATGGATCGCCGGGTATTCGCTCTGTGGCTCGCCGAGCTCGGCGAGCAGCGCGCGTATCCTGTCGAGGCCGAACTCGCCCGGCCACGGCGAGAGCGCGTCCAGCCAGTCGACCGCCGACACGTGCGTCAGCCGCCGAGGGCGGCGAGCTCGCGGCGATAGCGTTCGAGCTTCTCGCGCTCGGCGGCCACGACGCTCGCCGGCGCGTTCGCAACGAAGCGCTCGTTCGCGAGCATCCCTTCCGCGCGAGCGACCTCCTTGCGCAGCCGCTCGGTCTCGGCATCGCGGTTGCCGTCCGCGCGTGCGCGATCGGGGCGTACCACCGCGGCGAAGATCCGGCGCTCGTCATTCGAGCCGAGCTCCACCTGCACACCGCTCCGGCGGAAGATGTGCGCAGCTTCCTGCACGCGGTCGAGGGCCCCCGCAGCGTCCGCGAACCGCCCGTCCGCCTCCGGCCACGGCGCGACGATCAGCCGCGTCTCACGCTCCGGGAGCTGCGACCAGATCTCCTCCGTGACGTGCGGCATCACGGGATGGAGCAGCGCCAGGAGCCGCCCGAGCGCAGCCAGCGCAGTCGAAGTCGCGCCCGGGTCGCTGTCGTAGAGCCGGGGCTTGATCGCCTCCGCGTACCAGTCGCAGAAGTCGTCGAACACGAGGTGGTAGAGCGTGTCCGTCGAGGCGGCGAAGTCGAAACGACTCCATGCGTCCTCGAGCTCGGCCCGCGCAGCCTCGACCCGCGCGAGGATCCAGCGCTCCTCGAGATCGCGCGGCTTCAGGGCGGGAGTCACGCCCTCCGCGTACTGGAGGATCAGCCTGGCCACGTTCCAGAGCTTGATCGCGAGCTTGCGCCCTTCCTCGATGGCGCCGTATGAGAAGCGCACGTCCTGCGTCGAGGAGATCTTGAGGAGGCCGTAGCGCGTCGCGTCGGCGCCGTACTCCTCGATCGGCTCCATGGGGTCGATCCCTGTGCCCAGGCTCTTCGACATGCGCCGGCCGTCGACCGCGAGGACGGTCGAGTGAATGATCACGTCGGTGAACGGGATGTCGCCGAGCGCCTCGAGACCGGTCCAGATCATCCGGTTCTCCCAGAGGCGGATGATCTCGCGGGCTGTCGAGTTCACGTCGCCCGGGTAGTAGCGGGCGAGCTCTGGCGTCTCGTGGGGCCAGCCTAGTGTCGCGTACGGCCACAGCGCCGACGAGAACCACGTGTCGAGGACGTCGGACTCGCGCTCGAGCTCGGTCGAGTCGCACTCGCCGCAGGCCGTCGGCGGGTCGACCCGCACGGTCGCATGCCCGTCTGGGCAGTACCAGATCGGGAGCTGATGTCCCCACCAGAGCTGCCGTGAGATGCACCAGTCTGGGGCATCCTCGAGCGACACGATGGCGAAGCGATGCTGCGACTCGGGATGGAAGCGGACACGGCGCTCGCGGAGCGCTGCGATCGCGGGCTTTGCCGGCTCCTCCATGGCGCACCACCACTGAAGCGAGATGAGCGGCTCGATCCGCGAATGGCAACGCTCGCAGGTTCCGAC